>PMAA01000143.1 GCA_003152355.1 Acidobacteriota bacterium
GCATGCAAGCCAATCTCCTTTGCGACTGCGGGCACAATAATGCTGAGTGATGCCCCAGTGTCCAGGACTACGCTCATTTGCCGCGAATCGTTTACTCGGCCCTGCACATAAACCAGATTGCTCGCAACCTGAACAGGAATCGTTAACGGAAGCGTTCGCGCGGATGAGGTAGCTTTAGGCCCAACGGAATTCAGCGCAGCAACCAAGAGAGCGATCGTGCCCATAAAACGCGCGCTTGAGCGTACGAGGTGCATTCCAATCCGATGATGTCGAGTGTTCACGAAACGCCCTTAGAGTCTACGCGTCTGCTGGCCACACGGGACCCTATCACAATCCTAAATCCCGTGTAGTCGAGTTACCGGACATCTGCCGGACCTGACTCCACATGTCCGATAGCGCGACTAAGCGGCATGCGGTAGGGGATGCCGAAAGCCGTTAGGGCTGAAAACTCCATCACAAAATCATACGCCGCAAAAGCGGTGGGATGGTAGCGAAGGGGATCGGATTTCATCCCTTCGTCACGCCGTGCGGCATGCATTTTTTAGGTTGGGACTTGGTCAGTCGACGGTGATGCGGGTGGCGGAGATTGTCCCCGTGACCTCCGCGATAGGGGTTCCGACGCCGACATTCCTTGCCTTGTGTAGCTTTTTGGTCAATAAGTCCACACTTTCAGAGGGGCCAAAAAACAAGGGTCACAAACTCCTCGCACCGTAGGCGTTGGGTACCGCAGAAACACAGAACGGGAGAGCGAGATAGATGACGGATGTGATGTCGGGGATTCTGTCCAAGGCAATTTGAGACTCGGCGTCGACCCGTTCTTCTACTTCGAGCAGCACTGTAGGATTCCTAGTATTCCGCCGCTGATTTATGATTGGCAGGTCAATGCCATTGAGCAGGATACAACTCCGTACATTTTCTCCAACGACGCTCCATCCCTCTCTCGCGCCTCACGTCTCTCTGCCGTCGGGGTGTCGACGGCGTTCCGACCCTGCCGGGGACAGACGAGGCTCATCTCCCAAGTGGCTCTTTTGGTTTTCAAACTTGTATACAACTTTAGGCGCCCGGACGGGCTGAGTTTAGGTATCTCTGGCCTACGATTTTACGGCAACTCTTTTTCGCTTTTCAACCCACACGGTATGTGGACGCGATCCTGCAGGTTCGCGCGGGCGGCAATCGTAGCGTCCGCGGAAAAATGGGCCGGTTTCATAGATGTAGCGTCGGAGCGGGTTTCGTCCGGCACGCTTTCCGCTGGAGGATGCCGCGCGAAAATCGACGCGGCGCTTCCGAATCGCGTCTACAGGTTTGAGACGGAGCAACTCAATAGATTCCCGTACAGATATGTTGTTCCGCAGCGACTATCCTAAGACCAGCTGGAAGAAGCGATGCCCACATCCTCAAAGCCGGAACAACGTCAATGGTCACGCGCCAGACTTTCGTACCGGGTGCGGTTGCGGCCTTCGCAACCGACGGTCGAGGAGTTCGACGAGGTTCTCTCCACTGAGAATTCTTGCCGAAGCGGATGTTATTTCACCGCCGTTAACCATCTTTATAAAAAACATTTGCGTCTTTTTGTCACTTTCCCCTATTCAGCCGCCCTAGGGGCTATCAATCGAGATTACATCGGCGAAGTTGTGCGGGTCGATGACCTCCCGAACGGGCGGGTCGGAGTCGCGGTCAACTTGCTGACGACCATCGGGCTTTCCAGTCCAAGTCAGCTCGCAACGCATGCGAGCGACCCTTCTATGATGTTAGCCGACCGCTAGTAACCTCCTCTGATTTTGTGATCTCGCGCGGAATTCCCCACGGAACCGTTTCGTGTGTATGGGCAACGCGATCCCGCCGTTGAGGACCTTCGACATGCCATTGATTGCTGCCCGCCATTGACTTGGCTTTCGCCACGGCCTAACATGCGGTTCGGACGGATTTATTTCTCGCATGATCGGCCAGACGATTTCACATTTTCGAATCCTGGAAAAGCTCGGCGGCGGCGGTATGGGTGTGGTCTTCAAGGCCGAAGATATCAATCTCGGCCGACCCGTCGCGCTGAAGTTCCTTCCGGGAGAAGTCGCGAAAGATCCCACAGCGCTCGAACGCTTCCGGCGTGAAGCTCGAGCGGCCTCGGCGCTAAATCATCCCAATATCTGCACGATTTATGAAATTGCCGATGACGGCGGCCGGCTGTTCATCGCCATGGAATATCTCGACGGCCAGACGCTGAAGCACCACATGGCCGGCAAATCCATGCCGATCGGCGAGATGCTCGATCTCGCCATTGAAATCGCCGACGCGCTGGCAGCCGCGCACGACAAGGGAATCGTCCACCGCGATATCAAGCCGGCAAATCTTTTTGTGACGCAGCGCGGGCAGGCGAAAATTCTCGATTTCGGTTTGGCGAAGAATGTGACCAGCAGCTCGGCGAATTCGCTGGCGATGATGACGCAGGATACCGCGCCGCTGATCTCGGAAGACCACCTCACCAGTCCCGGCTCGACGCTCGGCACCATCGCTTACATGTCGCCCGAGCAGGCGCGCGGGAAAGAGCTTGATGCGCGCACGGATCTCTTTTCGTTCGGCGTCGTGCTTTACGAAATGGCCACCGGCCAGGCGGCGTTTGCCGGCAATACTTCAGCCGAAATTTTCGACGTCATCCTGAACCGTGCGCCCGTCCCGGCGAAAACCGTGAATACGAAGCTGCCGAACTCGCTCACGGAAATTATTGATCGCTTGCTGGAAAAGGATATTTCCGCGAGATACCAAAGCGCCGGAAAGCTGCGCGCTGATCTTCAATTACTCAAACGCGATCTCGATTCTGGACGGTCTGCTTCCGCTCCCGCTCCATCAGCGCCGGCACAAAAATCCGTTGCCGTGCTCTATTTCGAAAACGCCAGCGCGGCGAAGGACGATGAATATTTCCGCGATGGAATGACGGAAGACATAATCACCGAGCTTGCCAAGATCAATGGTCTTCAAGTCTTCTCGCGCTCCGAAGTCCTTCCTTTTCGCGACAGAGGGGCCGGCGCACCGCAAGTCGGCCACCAACTGAACGCGGCATTCGTGCTCGAAGGCAGTATCCGCCGCGCGGGAAACCGCCTGCGCATCACCGCGCAATTGGTGGACACGCGAACGCGGCATTCCGTCTGGGCGGAACGCTACGACCGCCAGATTGAAGATGTCTTCGCGATTCAGGACGAAATCGCGCAAAGCATTGCCGCCGCATTGAAAGTGAAGTTGACCGAAACCGAAAAGCAAGCGATTGCCAAAGCACCCACCGCCGATGTGAAAGCGTATGACTACTACTTGCGCGGTCGCCAATTTTTCTATCAATTCCGCCGGCGAGGCTACGACTTCGCGCGGCAGATGTTCACCCGAGCCATCGAAATTGATCCGGGATATGCGCGAGCGTATGCGGGCGTGGCGGACTGCTACTCGTATCTCTACATGTATTGGGACGCCACCAAAGCAAATATCGAAGCGGCCGAAGATGCCAGCCGGAAAGCGCTGGTGCTCGATCCGGGACTCGCCGAGGCGCACGTCGCGCGCGGCCTCGCCATCTCGTTGAGCAAGCGCTACGACGAAGCGGAAACAGAATTTGAGACGGCGATTCGTCTCGATGGAAAGCTTTTTGAAGCGTACTACTTCTACGCGCGTGCATGCTTTCAACAAGGAAAACTGGCCAAGGCGGGAGAACTCTTTCAGAAAGCCTCGGAAGCGAAGCCCGAGGATTACCAGGCTCCCAGCATGGTAGCCATGGTCTATGAAGGTATGCACCGAATCGTTGAGGCAAAAGCAGCCCACGCGCGGGCTCTGAAGTTGGCCGAAAAGCATCTTGAAATGCATCCGGATGACGCGAGAGCGCTCTATCTCGGCGCGACAGATCTTTGTCAGCTCGGAGAACGATCTCGCAGCTTGGATTGGGCCAGGCGCGCGCTGGCGATTGATCCGGAGGACTGCGGAATTCTCTACAACATTGCTTGCGTGTATTCGTTGCTCGGACAGAAGGAAGAGGCTATCGATTGTCTCGATAAAGCGATGTCGCATGCGGCGTGGTACAAGAGTTGGGCACAGCACGACACCGATTTGGACGCGCTTCGAGATCATCCGCGTTTTAAAGCTGTGATGGATCGGCAGACGTAGTCCTTCTGCTGTCTCGAAAAGTACACGTGCCTGCGAGCAGCTTCGCGCGTGATGGTTGGCGGCGTTACTCCTGCTATAATGCCGGTTGCGATGTACCGTAAAACTGTCTGCGGCAGTCCCAAATTTTTCGCGCTGTTTCTTCTAGCTCTGGCGTTCACTTCAACTGCAGTTCTCTCTGCGAAACCTCAGAGCCAACCATCACAACAAACTGCGGCGGCCGTTCCGAATCCCGCTGGGATTGTGAAGCTGCGAATTGATAGCGAGATCGAGCCGATCCTCGCCGACTACATCACCAACGGGATTGATCGCGCGGCGCAAGAACATGCGTCGTTGGTCCTGATCACGATTGACACTCCGGGCGGGCTCGACACATCGATGCGGCAAATCATCGCGAAGATTTTGGCGTCGCCCGTGCCGGTGGTGACATTTGTTTCGCCGACGGGTTCGCGCGCGGCATCGGCCGGATTCTTTATTCTTCTGTCGGCCGACATCGCCGCAATGTCGCCCGGCACTGACACGGGCGCGGCGTCGCCGGTTATGATTTTTGCCGGATCGTCGGTGCAGATTGACGAGACGATGCGCCACAAGATCGTCAACGAAGCCGAAGCATATCTCAGAAGTTACGTGAGCCAGCGGGGGCGAAACGTGGACTTGGCCGCGACCGCTGTCTCCGACGCGAAAGCGTTCAGCGAAAAAGAAGCTCTCGACGGAAAGCTGATCGATCTCATCGAGCCGTCGCAGGAGGCGTTGCTCGCAGCGCTCAACGGGCGCACGATCACGCGATTCGACGGTTCGAAGACGAAGCTCGATCTCGGCGCGCCGGTGGTGACGGAAGTTGAGATGACGGCGCGCGAGAAATTTCTCTCGCGCATCGTGCAGCCCGACGTGTTCTTCATTCTCTTAATCGTCGGCGTGCTCGGACTGTATGCCGAATTCACGCATCCGGGTCTTTTCGCTCCCGGCGTTATCGGTGGAATTGCGCTATTGCTCGCGCTGTACGCAATGCATCTTCTGCCCGTGAATCTCACGGGACTACTGATGATCCTTCTCGCTCTCGCGCTATTTATTCTCGAGGCGAAATTTCCGACGCACGGAATACTTGGCGTCGGGGGCGTTGCCGCGATGGTGCTGGGCGCGCTGATGCTGGTTCGTTCGCCGCTGACCGGAATGGGCGTAAGTCTCGGCGCGTCACTTGGCGTGACGATTCCATTTGCGGTGATCGTGATTCTACTGATGCGGCTCGTGCTGCGCTCGCGCTCGTGGAAGCCCGCGACGGGCAACGAGGAGTTGATCGGCGAAGTTGGGGAAGTGCGGGAGCAAGTCAGCGCGCAGAATGGAATGGTATTCGTGCACGGAGAACTTTGGCGCGCGCACGCCGCAGGCGCCATTCCCGCAGGCGCGCGGATCCGCGTGCGCAGTGTGGACGGTTTGACGCTGCACGTCGAGCCCGTGGACACGGTGGCCCGCCGGCCAGTCGCGTGAAGCAAGTTTAAGGAGAAATCAATGCCTTTCACTGAGACGTTGACCATCGTTGCAGTTTTTATTTTTTTGATTTGGATTTTCAATTCGGTGAATGTGATCAAGGAGTGGGAGCGCGGAGTGATTTTGCGGCTGGGGAGAATGTCGCCGGAGCCGAAGGGCGCCGGGCTGCGATTCGTGGCGTGGCCGATCGACAAGCTCACGAAAATCTCGTTGAGGATCGAAACGCTCGACGTTCCGCCGCAGGACGTGATCACGCGCGACAACGTATCGGTGAAAGTAAACGCGGTGTGCTACTTCCGCGTGGTGGACGCAAACCGCGCGCTCTCGCAAATTCAAAATTACCTTTACGCGACTTCGCAGCTCGCGCAGACGAATTTGCGCAGCGTCGTAGGGCAGTTCGAATTGGACGAGATTTTGTCGGAGCGCGAAAAGGTAAACTCCAAGTTGCAAGTAATCCTTGACCAGGATACGGAGCCTTGGGGTATCAAGGTAACGAAGGTTGAGGTCAAACAAGTCGACATCCCGGAGAATATGCAGCGTGCCATCGCCAAACAGGCAGAGGCGGAGCGCGAACGCCGGGCAAAAATTATTCACGCGGAAGGCGAAATGCAGGCTTCGACGAAACTGGCAGAGGCGGCGCAGGTGCTTCAGACTCAACCCGCTTCGATCCAGCTCCGCTACCTGCAAACGCTGACGGAAATCGGCGTCGAGAAAAACACGACGATTGTTTTTCCGTTGCCGATTGACATGATAATGCAGTGGGCGAAGACACTCGGAGGGAATAAATAAATCGTGGCCGGCGGAAACGGAAAGCGCGGAGGGGGTGACCGGGTACTCGAGAGCCGTCACCTCGTTGGGTTGTTCCTGGGAGTCGTGTTGCTGTGCAGCGTGTTCTTCACGCTTGGCTACGTCATGGGCCGAACGCAGTATGGGCCGCCGTTGCCGCTCCATGCTTCGGCGGCGGGTCGAGACATTGTGACCGGAGTGACGCCCGAATTGTCGAAGCCCGCTGACGCGGTTCCCGCGCCGAATGGCGAATGGGACTTTTACTCGAAGGATAAAGATCCCAATCATCTGCAGCCCACGGCACCGGCGCCTGTCATCCCGGCACCGTTAACTGCGCCTGGAACCTCCCCTTCAAATGTTTCAAGTCCAAATAAAGGGCCGCACAATTCGGAAGCAATGCGAGCGACACAGCCCGCGCCGAAGCCTGTCTCTGCGAATGCGATCGAGTTGCGCCGCTTCCAGGCACCGCGAATTCCGCGCGGGCAGGTTGTTCTTCAACTCGCTGCGATGACCAAGGAAACAGACGCAGTGTCGATGGCCGATGCCGCGCAACGGAAAAACTTTCCATCGTTCATCGTGATGCCTGCGGCAGGCGATAATCTTTACCACGTTCAAGTGGGGCCGTACGCCGATGTGCCAGCGGCCGAGCGCGCCAAAGATTCTCTTGACCACGCCGGGTTTAAAACCATCATTAAACGCTGAATGAGCTGCGGATTCGGCGCTTCCCGATACGTTGACGTGCCATTGCGCGCGGCATAATATGCGTCCGCCTAAGCGCTTAAGGCTTTTCTAAAAAGCCGGATATAGAACAAGTCCTGCTATCAATGAATAGAGCCCGTGCTCGAGCATGGACCAAATCCTGCCATGGCGAACCAACTCGAGCTGATGTTTAACTCGCCGCGGCGCAACTTTCCATTTCACCCTACCTGCCACGCATGCATCGCTAAGATAGAGCCTGTCGAACCCTTGGACGCGGTGTCCATCCGCGGACACTTTTCTTTGATTCGCAGCCGACTGAAATACGGGATGACTTGAAAGCTGCCTGTATTCATGAACTTCGCCGGGCGGCGGCGCATCGCGATCTGGCAAGCAGCGTGCGAATGCTCAGAAGACGTTTAGAGGAAGCCTCAGATGCGGGGTCACGCTAAAGCTAAGTCGCGATAGGGACGGTTGGCCGGGGAAGCGACCAGCCATGTCGAAGTCCTCTCGGCATTTTGTAACTGTCGCGACCGCGCGAGGTCGTTTTCGGCTTCTGAACAAAGCAGGAGTTCTAGAACAAAGGAGAAATAAGGATGACAGACATTCGCAAGGAGACCGATAGCCTCGGCGAAGTAGATGTTCCTGCTGACAAGCTCTGGGGTGCGCAAACCCAGCGCTCACTGGAGCACTTCAGCATCGGTAAAGATTTGATGCCCCGTGAAATGATCACCGCCTACGCCACCTTAAAGAAGGCCGCTGCCAATGCCAACTTTGCCAGCGAGCGGCTCGACCAGAAACGCCACGATTTGATCGCGCGAGTCTGCGACGAGATCCTCGCCGGCCAGCATCACGACATGTTCCCCCTGCACGTGTGGATGACGGGCAGCGGCACGCAATTCAACATGAATGTAAACGAAGTGATCTCCAACCGCTGCTGCCAGATTGCCGGCTCGCCGCTGGGGAGCAAGATGCCGGTTCACCCGAACGATCACGTCAACATGGCACAGTCCTCCAACGACTCGTTTCCCTCCGCAATGAACATTGCGGCGGCGGTCAATGTGAAGCAACGACTTATCCCGGCGGTAAAGGCGCTGCACGATGCGATCGCTGCGAAGGTTGAGGAGTGGAAGGACGTCATCAAGATCGGCCGCACGCACATGCAAGATGCCACACCCCTTACTCTTGGGCAGGAGTGGTCGGGCTATGAGGGCGTGCTCGCGGACGATCTTGATCGGATCGAAGATGGGCTAAAGGGCGTCTACGGTCCTGCACTCGGCGGTACGGCCGTGGGCACCGCTGCTCCCGACCATCCAAGACTCAAGACAACTGCTAAGGCCAAAAGAATAGCCCGCATCACTCCGCCTCGACCTCCTGCCATTCCCCGAGGCGTTCGCAAGGTCAGCTTGTGTCTATTTGCTGGAGAAAACGAACTCGTTCGCATCAGGGTCGCGGAAGATCGCGCGAGTTCCCCGGACTTCTTTCTTCGGCTGGGCTGCGAGTTTGTCCCCTCGCGTTCATGGCTTCAGCAGTCGCAACTACGTCATCTGGCGCTTCACAAACCCAGGATTACCATTCACTCCTTGGATGGCTCCCAAAGCTCGATCTGATTGCCATCTGGATCTTGAAGCCACGCAAAGTTCCCGTAGGGATATTCCGCGGTCTTTTCGATTGCCACTCCTTTACTCTTAAGATGGCTGAGGACTTCTCCCATGTTTTTCACTGTGTAATTAATCTTACCCGTTCGCGGCTTATCCTTGATGTCTTGATCAGTGGGCATAATCGCCCACGCTATCGTTCTCTTGAGCTCCGGATTTTCAAGATCCCTATACTCAAACGATGCATAAATTGAACTGCACTCAGCATCTTCGCCCTCAGGAAGTATTCCGAGGCAATCGCGATACCAGGCCGCCAATCTCTTTGTGTCGTTAGAAAACAGAAAAGCGCCGCCAATTCCGTCGATCATAAGTTCCTCCCACTCCTCATCTCTGCCGGTTTCCGAACTGGCAGGCATAATTCCAATTCAAAGTGCGACCAATCCGTCGCGTTTTCTTTGTCCAGGAAAACCTCAAGTGCTGGCGCATGCTCGGGTTCGTAGGCACTGTTGATAAGCCAATCTCTGTAAAGATAGTCCCAAGCCGTGGCTACCTTATGGATATCGCCGGAAACCTCTATGACGGCATATCGCATGGCTGGCATTTTCAATTTCGACATTCCTTCCATGCACTCAAAGGGAAAAGACGACGCAAGACAGACCTCATATCGATAAAGATGCTTTGGGGTCACGTGTGGATCGTCTACCGTCATTCCGAAAAGAATTCCTTGCGAAAAAATATCCTGGGATTTGGCCCATTCAATCACTGTCTTAAGGGCGGCAAGTACTCTGTCCATTTCGAAGGCATTCGTAACCCGAATATAGGCGACTTGCCTCTCGGGAATGTCGATCAATCTCACTGAAAAGGCAGCTCTCTTTTCTTCCGCGCTCATGGGGAGACCATATTTGTCTTCCGGGAAGAGTTCTTTGCAAATCTTGCTCTTTTTGATCTCGCCGCTTTTTCGAAACTGACTTGGCGAAGTGCCGTAGCCGGATCGGAAGGCACGCGAAAAAGTGGCCGACGATGAAAAACCGCACTCTAAGGCTATATCGGTCAAATTTTGGTCGGAATAACGAAGAAGACGAGCGGCCTTTTCAAGACGAAGCCGGTTCGTAAAATTGTTTAGGGTTTCGCCCGAAATCGCACCAAAGATCCGATGGAAATGAAATTCCGAGAAGCAGGCAACTTTAGCCAGCTCCTCTAGTTTCACCTGGCGATCCAGATTCCCGCGAAGATAGTCGATGACCCGATTAATTCTTTGGGCATATTCGCTGTTGGCCTGGGTCTTTTGGCTTGGAACCGATTCTATTGACATTGTGTCGCAGAATACCCCAATTGCCCTTATGCGGTCAGCATCCAAGAATCTGACTGCTATTAGTCGTCAAGCGGTCTGCTCTCCGGCATGGCGCATACGACGAAATCAAGACGATGATTGCCGGCTTCGCTTTGGTGATGCGCGTACCTTGAGAAATACACGGGAATGTCGAAATGAGGATGGACGCAGCAGCCACTGTGACGCGAACGAAAAACTCGACGGGAGGCATTGATACCGCGGCCGCTCATCATCAATAACGAACGCCACGGCAGCACCCGTTGGCGTCATTCATGCGCCCCGAGGCAGCGTAAGATGAAACGTTGCGCCCCGCCCGGGGTTTTCCGTGGCCCATAGGTCGCCGCCATGCGACTCGACGATAGTGCGGCTGATGGACAGTCCCATGCCGGTCCCTTGACCCTTCGTCGTAAAAAATGCATTGAAAATCTGGTCCGCATACTGCGGGGGCAACCCCACGCCCGTATCGCTGACGGACAATAGGATGCGCTCGTTTTCCGCCGGCTGCGACTTGACGGCAAGTTCGCGGGTCGTATCCACATCTTTCATGGCTTCGATGCTGTTGAGCATGAGGTTCATGAAAACCTGCTGCAATTGCACGCGATCGCCCATGACCTGCGGAAGATCTGCCGCCAGTTCCGCCCGGACTGATACGGCGTATCGTGCCGCCTCGCCATCCAGAAGGACGATCATCTCTCGAATGACTTCGTTTACGTCCACTAACTCTCGTTCCGGAGTGCCCTTCTGGAAGAGCAGACGAATTCGCTTGATGATTTCCGCAGCACGCGTTCCGTCCTTCACAATCCTCGTGGCAGCCTCGCGTGCCTCTTCCAGATCGGGACGATCGCGCGTAAGCCATCGCACGCAGGTATTGGCGTTGGTGACGGCGGCGGCAATCGGTTGATTCACTTCGTGCGCTAGAGATGCAGTGAGCTCCCCCATGGTAGTCACCCGGTTGACGTGTGCGAGATCCGCTTGTGCCTGGCGCAATCTCTCGCGCTCTTCCTCCGCCCGCTTGCGGTCGGTCACGTCCATCACGGACCCCACGAATTCGCCGACGTCGCCGGACGCGTTGAAAACAGGATGACCCGTTCCGTACACAAATTTCGTGGTACCGTCCGGATGAACGATCCGGAAATGCGCATCAAAGTCAGTTCTCGCGCGGCTTGGGTTCTCAAAGTCTTGCATGGCCGGGACTCGATCTTCCGGATGAATCCGCTGAACAAGTTCTTCGAANNCCGGATGGGCTGAGAACGGGATGGCCCACGACGTGGATATCTCTGATCTCGCCACCGAGATGAATGATTCGGTGATCCAGTTCGAACTCTGCTTTCGTACGGCCTGCCGTCTTGACGGCTTCCCGAACTCTGCCTTGATCATCCGAATGCATGCTCTGAAAGAACATTTCGTCTCGCGCTTGGCCTCCGTGCGGATCAAAACCCAAGACACGGTAGCATTCTTCGGACATGTACTTGATCTCGCCGGTCGCAGGTATCCACGCCCAACTGCCCGTGTGGCTGAGCCTCTGCGCTTCCGCCAGATAGCCCTCGCTCCGGCGCAAGGATTCTTCTGCCCGTCTGCGTTCGGTCACGTCCATCACAGTACCTATGAATTCAAGGAGATCACCGGATGGGCTGAGAACGGGATGGGCTATCACGTGCATTTCTCTGATCTCGCCGCTGGGATGAATGATTCGGTACTCCATCTCGTACTCCGCCTTCTCAATGCGCGCATTCTCGACTATTTCTCTGACCTCCGCTTGATCATCCGGATGAACGCGTTGCAAGAACGTCTCGAATACTGGCGGCCCATCGTGCGGATCAAAACCTAGCACTCGGTAGAATTCTTCGGACGAGTACCTCATTTCGTCGGTCACGGCATCCCGCGCCCAGCTGCCGGTGTGGCTGAGCCTCTGCGCCTCCGCCAGATAGCCCTCGCTTCGCCGCAGCGTTGCTTCCGACTCTTTTGCGGACGTTATGTCCATCACTGCGCCCACAAACTCAATGCCTTCCGATTCGCCGCTTAAGACACGAGCCACAATACGGACATGTTTGACTGAGCCGTCCGGCATCAGCAATCGATGCTCAAAATCAAAATCCTTCCGATCCCGAGATGCGTGTTCGATTGTCCGGCTCACGAAAGCAACGTCTTCCGGATGAGTCCGTCGGAGGGCGAGTTCCACCGTCGGAGTCGTCGTTCGGTCGTATTGAAAAATGCGAAAGGTTTCGTCTGACCAGAAAAGTTCACCAGTGGAAAGGATCCAGCCGAAACTGCCCGTGTGGCTGAGCCTCTGCGCTTCAGCTAGGTAAGCCTCACTCCGCCGCAAGGCCTTCTGGGTCAGCTTGCGCTCAGCTCTGGCCTGGCCTTCGCGCAGTGCCCTTTGCAGTGCAGGTACAATCCTCGAAAGTCGAGTCTTGAAAACATAGTCGGTTGCCCCGATCTTGAGCGCTTCAATTGCTATTTCCTCGTCTAACGTTCCAGAAACAAAGATGAATGGGACATCGGGGCGCTTTTCCACCGCGATTTTTAATGCCGAAATGCCATTGAAAGATGGAAGTGTGTAATCTGCGAGGATGAGATCAAAACCACCCTGTTCAAGGGAGGCACAGAAATCAATCTGATTCTCAACACGTGTTAAGTGACTGGCAAAACCGTCCGCCTCCAGCTGTGCCAGAACCAGCTCTGCGTCTCTGGGGTCATCTTCCAGATAGAGAATGCGCAAGGGGGAATTCACAACTGTGCGACTCCCAAACGAGTGTATTTACTTCTTCCTTACACTTCCTGGCGGAGGCTCATTGATGATCGCCCAGAACACTCCGAGTTCTTTGATAGCATTGACGAACTCGTGAAAATCAACCGGTTTAACGACATAAGCGTTCACTCCGTGCTTATAGCTCGCCACCTTGTCTCTTTCCTCGCGGGAAGAGGTCAGCACCACCACGGGAATCATTTTCAGTTTCTCATCCGATTTGATCTGCTGCAGCACCTCCAAACCGTCGACCTTTGGAAGTTTTAGATCGAGCAACAGGACGGCAGGATTCTCGCTAGTCCGTCCTGTAAAGTTTCCCCGGCAATAAAGATAGTCCAAAGCCTCCTTCCCATCGCGCGTTACGACAACCTCATTGGTAAGGTTGTATTCTCCTAACGCCGTCAACGTAAGTTCCACGTCTCTGGGGTCGTCTTCAACCATCAATATGCGTCCCAACATGTCCATGATTTCTATCTCCTGTGGCCAGGAATTGAGAAAAAGAAAGTTGCGCCTATGTCTTCTAAGGCCTCAGCCCAAACCTTGCCGCCGTGACGATGGATGATGCGTTGCGCAGTGGCCAGACCTATACCAGTACCCTCAAAAGCTTCCGTCGAGTGAAGACGCTGAAACACTCCAAATAGCTTATTGGCGTACTTCATATCAAAACCAACTCCGTTGTCTCTTATAAACACCACCGCCCCATCTTTGTTCCCCTCCAAACATCCTATTTCAATCTCGGCTCGCGGGCGCATGCGTGTGAATTTAACAGCATTGGAAATAAAATTAATTAACGCGAGCCTTAGCATCGAACGATCCCCATACAGATCGGGTAATGCTCCAATTTTCCAGGCAATATTGCGGCCGTCCGTCTCCGGCTGCACATCACTCAGAACTTCCTTTACAAGTTGTTCCAGGCTGACCGTTGTCTCCCGCGCCTCCGCACGCCCAATTCTTGAAAAAGCCAGGAGGTCGTCAATCAGGCTACCCATCCTTTTCGCGGATTCCAAAATCGTCATTATATATCGGTGGCTCTTTTCATCCAGAACTGAAGAGGCATGCTTTTGAAGTAGCTCCGTATATCCGGCCATATGGCGAATCGGCGCACGCAGATCATGTGATATGGAATAGGCAAATGCCTCCAATTCTTTGTTGCTGGCCTCAAGGGCGGTCGTTCTCTCTCCTAGCTCGTCGTTCAGCTGACGAATTTCTTCTTCCCGTCGCTTGCGGTCGCTGATGTCGTTATTAGTTTCCAGTATCGCAACTGCTCCCCCTGGTCGTTTCGGCGCAGGGACCATCGGCTTGCTACCACCACTCGAGATCCGTCAGCTTTCGTTTTCTGGAGTTCGCCTTCCCAGCGGTCGGTGCGTAGCAACTCCGCTTGAACTTCGTCAACCGGCATCGGAAATTCAGTTTGTAAGAGTTGGTGACTATGCCTGCCAATTGCCTCCGCGACCGTCCACCCGTACAACTCATGAGCCCCACGATTCCAATACGTGATGATGTCATTCATGTCACGGACGAAAATAGTGTCGTGAGTGAGATCAAGCAAGCTGGCCTGTTGGGTCCGTTCGGCGACCTCCTTCTGCAGTTCGTCACGGGATTGCAGGAGTTGTCGCTCGGCGCTGCGTCGAACCGCACTGAACCAAGCTAGCAGCGCCCCAAATAAGATGAAAACGACGTAATACGGAAGTTCAGAACGGCTAACGTAGAAGCTATGAAGGGGCTCGGTGAAGTAGTAGTCGAAACACAAACTCGAGAGCACAACTGAAAGAATTCCAGGACCTGGCCCCCCATACCAGACCGTCAGAGCAATGGAGAATAGGAAAAGCGGGAACTCCACTCCACGAAAGTCGTATCGCTCAAGAGAAAGTGCCAACGCAAGTGCGAGAGCAACGGAAACGACGGCAAGACCGTACCGTTTAGTCGCAGATAGGTCAGCTTTCAGCGATGAGAGACTCTGTGGCGCCATGGCTTGCCTCGCTGAGATAGTTATTTCGCCTTCTTGTTATCACGATTCTGGAACCATCACAACTCGTCCCATTCCTAACTCTCTCACTCGCCGTGCCACAAAACTCAGCTCGTCAGAACTGTTTGGCATCGGCAATTGTCGTCCAATTTAGGCGCTGCTTGAACAGATAGCAGTCCGGNNTGGACGGGTGCCAACAATCCGACATGTCTTCCTAGGCAACTGGCTCTCCCAAGACGATTTAGAGTTGACGCATCCCCAAATCTGACAGCCACTTCCATATGATTTTCGTCAATTTAAACGATTGGCAGAACTATTGCTTTCTTTAGTGGTGGCAACTGTTTGAAACGCATGGCGAAGAGGTACCAGATCATGGAAATGCTAAGTCGAGGCCGTATCAACCAAGATCCCGATGCTGGGCTCGTGGCCGCCACAAGACGTGGCGATCCGCACGCTTTCGAGAAATTGGTCTTACGTTACGAACGGAAAGTGTTTGCCGTGGCGCAACGGATAACGAAGAATCGAGAGGATGCTGAAGATGCAACACAGGAGACTTTTCACAGGGCTTTCCTTCATCTCGACGGCTTTCAAGAAAAGTCACTTCTTTCCACATGGCTGACGCGCATTGCGATCAATCAATCACTCATGCTTGTGCGCCGAAGGCGGGGAGCTGTCGAAGTCTCCCCGGAAGGCTGTGAAGACCGTGCGGATTCAAACTTGGAGACATTCGTTGACCGAAGTCCCAATCCCGAAGAGTCCTGTTTGCGGCGGGAGCGCACTGAACTATTGGCCAAAGCGATCGGTGGTTTGGGTCCAGCGACGCGAAGAACGATCTTACTGAGCGATATCGAAGAACACTCTCTCAAAGAAACGGCTCAAATTCTAGATATGACGATTTCGGGCGTTAAATCGCGCGTTTCTCGAGGTCGCCGGGAGTTAAGTGGAAAGGTGAATCGTGCGCTCCTGGTTGCGTCGCCAGGCTATCTGAGGGTTGGCATTGGTGTGTAATGTCGGGGGGACCAATGGACAATTCCAGCGTGCTTAGAGTTCTTTTCGTGGGCGATTACCCTCAGTCGCTCTTCGTCTATCAAAAGCACTTGGAGAGGCGCGGATGCGAATGCGAGTTTGCGGACTGTGAACAAGCAGTTTGGGAGATGCTAGGCCAACGTCAGTTCGATCTTGTGCTTAGTCTGCACACCAGACGAGGGAACAGCAGCCTAAGTCTGGTCGACCTGTCTGAGGGGCTCGCCAACCACGTTGTTCTATGCGTTGCGATTTGAAGTAGGCTGTTGGTGGGTGCCTCTTCTCAGATTGGGCGAAGAATGTTTCGGGGCGCCTGCAATGCGCCCGAGCGAGTTCGCCATCGCGCTCGATGACGTACTGAAGGAAATCAGAGCTACCTGCCTTGGAACTGCTTCCCGTACGCCGCCTCCGCACTGCGCGGATGAGCTAGATACTTGCTATCGCATTTCATAGGAAAGGATGAAGCAGATGGAATACACGGTAATTTGGGGCGCGGAAATGAAAATTTCGCGCATTGGCCAACTGCGACGTCGTGCTGTCGTGTCTTCCGAGCGATCAATGTTCGCAATTAATATCGCAATTCTCGTTTGCAGAGGAAGGAACATCGAAAATGAAATATAGAAAACTGGGGAATACGGGACTAATCGTTAGCGAGGTGGCGCTAGGCACGATGCAGTTTGGCGGCAAGATGAACATGGGCAACCTCGGCCAGGACGACACCACGCGGATGGTAAAGTTCGCCCTGGACAAGGGAATCAACTTCGTCGATACCGCGGACGTCTACAGCCTCGGAGAGAGCGAGACGCAGATCGGTAACGCCTTGAAGGGCATCAGGCAAGAGATCGTCTTAGCCACCAAAGTTCGCCTGCCCATGGGCGGCAATAGCAATTTCAACCACAGCGGCGCCACCCGTGTGAACATCATGCGCGAGGTGGAAGACAGTCTCAAACGCCTGCAGACCGATTACATCGATCT
>PMAA01000078.1 GCA_003152355.1 Acidobacteriota bacterium
TCAGGAATCCGCCGCCGCCCGCGCCGACCAGCTTGCCTCCGAGCGCGCCATTCGCGCGCGCGAGATCGTAGAGGTCGTCCACACGCCCGTTGCTCATTCCTGGCGAGCGTTTTTTCTTGTGCTCCCAATGCGCATGCATCAGCTCGGCGAATTTTCGCAAGTCTCCCGCGACGAGCGCGTCGCGACTTTCGTGTCCCAATTGTTTAGTGAAATGGAGATTTTCGAGCATTTCCTTGCCGCCTTCTTTGGTGCGTTTGTCCTGATCCCGCAGGATTTCGGATGCATCGCNNTGAAGAAAAGCAGCAGGTTGTCTTCGAGATTCGCTAGCGCGTCGGCTGGCATCTTGAGCGGCTCGGCAATGACGCGATCGTCAGGCAAAAACTGGAAGCAGGTGATTCCTCCAAACGCCGCAATGTATTGATCCTGCTTGCCGATCGGCTCGTGAAGCAAATCGATTTCAATGTGGCAAGCCTGCTCGGCGAGTTCCTGCGGCGGGACAAAATTTCTCTTCAGTGTATGCAGTGCGCGAAGGAGCGCAGTGGTGAAGCTGCCGGACGAACCGAGTCCTGTGCCGGCCGGAATATCGGAGAGACTCACGATGTCGAGATACGGGCCGGTGACGCCGGTCAGCTTCATTGCTTCGCGAATGATCGGGTGCTGAATCTGGTCAACGGTCTCGACCTCCTCGAGCTTCGAATATTTCAGCCGAATCTGCGGCCAAAAAGCTTCATTGATTGTGATGTAGACGTATCGCGTAATCGCTGCGGCCACGACGAAACCCGTGAATTCCCGGTAATACGAAGGCAAATCGGTGCCGCCGCCACCCAGGGAAATCCGCATCGGGCTTCGCGTAATGATCATGCCATGACCACTTTACCGCGAATCGGCCCAACTCAATAATTTAGGGGGGCGAGACATGGCGAGCGAGGAGCGAAACGCACGTGCAGGGCAATCGATTTCACGGAATTCGACGTAAAGTGGGGACGCGCGTCACTCTGAGAGTGTTGCGATGCCCGCGCCGCAAACGACGCTTACGATGATGGTGAAAGGGTTGCCGATAAGCAACCCCGCCACCGCGAGGCAACCGAGGAACAGGCTGGCCTTGCGAGTAGGCGATTTGGAATCGAACGCAAACATTTGTCACCGTCCACGTCCAGATTGATAGACGCGGCTTTCCCGGTCAATGGTACGCACGGACAGAACGCGCGGACAGGTGAGNNGCGCGCGCGGAGCGAGCTTGCTCGCGTCGCGTGGCATTTGTATCGAGAAACGCCAGAACGAACGGCCAGGCCTGCGCCGCCGAGAGCGCATGATAGCTAGGCCGCGCATCGCAAAAAAATCCGTGGTCGGCATCGCCAAATTCGACGCTAACGTAACTTTTCCCCGCCTCGCGCAACGCATCCGTAACAGCGCGGGACTGCTCGGGGCCAACGTGCTTATCCTTGCCTCCCCAAATCAGAAGCACCGGTGCGTGCACGTCTTTCACGCGAGTGAGCAAACCATTGCTGCGTTCGTTCGGAGCGATGCCACCTCCATAAAACGAGACGGCAGAATCTACGGGCAACACCAACGCCGCAAGAAACGCGACGCGGCCGCCCATGCAGAATCCAACCGCCGATACCGAGAAATTCGGGCCCGTGCCATTGGCCATCAGGCAAGCGTGCGCCGCGCGGAGATCGGCTTCTAGCCCCCCGTCAGTTAGCGCGCGGATGTGCGGCATCGCGCTCTGGAAATCGTCATACTTCCCGTCGAAGTTCTGCACGGTCCGGTGATAGAACTCGGGAGCGACCGCGATATAACCCTGGCGCGCGAAGCGTTCGGTGACGTCGCGAATATGCGCGTTCACGCCGAACGCTTCCTGGCACACAATAAGGCCGCGCGAGGGTACTGCGCCGAACGGCCGCGCCACATACGCTCGCATCGGAGTGCCGTCGCTTACTTCCAGCGTCACAAATTCCGTCTTGACGTCCATTCAGCACTCCTTCAGCAGCGCATAAATTCAGCAGCGACAAGCCGCACAGAAAGACGTCAGACGGCCTGCATCCGTCTACGACAATATTCAATTCTGTTTTTGAATTACGAGCGCAACTCCGCCGAGTCCAGTCGCGCTCCGCAATCGTCAAATTCCCGGTAAATCAATAACATGAAAGGCGATAACAATCCACATGCGACCAAGTTTGGTTCCAGATTTGCACTGGCGACGTCGCTGAACCGTCAGGCCGTTTGACTAATTTATCCGGCGCAGCTTCGCCTGAGCGTTACAAAGAAATTAAGCCAGTATGAATGAAGTAGAGAGATGTGAGCGCAACGGCCATCCACAGCAGAACTCCCTGCGCGAGCGGCCGCCATCCCACTTCTTTCAGCGCGGACCGCGAAATGCTGGTACCGATCAGAAAGAGAACCGCCGTTAAGCTAAACCTGCCAAGCGTGAAAAGTGATGTGCTGAGCCGCGAAATCCCTGGCACGTACGTGTTGATCACAGCCGCCAAACAAAAGAAGAGAATGAACCACGGAAGTTTGACGCGAGTTTTGCTGTGCTTGACAGCCGCGGTGACCAGCGCCAGCGGGACGATCCATAACGCGCGGGCAAGTTTGACGGTGGTGCCAACGACGAGCGCGCCTGCGCCGTACTTCGAAGCCGCGCCCACAACTGAACTCGTGTCGTGAATTGCCAGCGCGGCCCAAAGTCCGAATTGCGACTGCGTCAGATGCAGCGCCGTACCAATCGAAGGAAAGATCAGCAGCGCAACGGAATTGAGAATAAATATCGTGCCGAGCGACACAGCCATTTCGTCTTCATCCGCGTGAATGATCGGCCCCATGGCAGCGATAGCGCTGCCGCCGCAAATAGCAGTCCCCGCGCTGATCAGGAACGACGAATTGCCGCGAACTCGCAGCATTTTGCCCAAAGTGAGCCCGACGATTAAGGCAAACGAAATTCCGAGCGCCGTGTAAACAAAGCCGCTGCGGCCCGCCTTCAGCACCTCATGAAGATTCATGCCGAATCCCAGCGCAACCACGGAAGCCTGAAGCAGAAATCTGGACATGTCTTTGCTATCGGCAGGCAAAGGATGCGCGACGCTGAGTCCAAAAATAATTCCAGCCGTCAGCGCCACCGGAGGAGAAATAAATCCGCTAGCGGAAATAATAAGTCCGGCAAAGAAGAGCGTTTTAATTGATATGGCTTTGAGATTTTCGCCCGCTTGCGTCGGCACGTTAGGAATTATGAACTAATCTGCTTCCAGGACCGAACAGCCAAATCAATTGGTGGTGTCCTAAATCGCGACGATTGTGAATTGAGCAAGAATGCACCGTGCGGTCGGCGTAGGGGCGGGTCTAAGACCCGCCCGGCCTTTCTCCGAATACACCGCAGCGCCCCAGTCGGCGCGCCCAACCTCGCACCCCAGAGCCGGGAGGCTCCAGCCTCCCGGAACAGTCTGCGACTCTTGCAAAATCAAAATGAGCCACTACCAATCAATTCTGCGGTTTTATCTCGGAATTTATGGCTGCTTGAAGTTTGGCTGGGAGGCCTGGACTCAACCAGCATCCGCGGCAAGCGGAAATGACCGATGACCAGATCCAGAAATTGCTAAATCTCGTTAGATTTGTTTCTGCAACGAATTGGCTGGGAGGCCTGGACTCGAACCAGGATAATCAGATCCAGAATCTGATGTACTGCCAATTGTACGACCTCCCAACCGCGACAGAACAAGACACGAGACAACAAAAAAGGATCGCTCACGCGACCCTCAAAGAATTTTAGCTGTCACGCTGGAGTTCGTCAACCGCGGTAACTCAGAAGCACGCAGAGCCCGAGCGAATCCTTCGGGATGATGCAACAGTCCGAGCATAGGACTTCACCGGCGGAGAAGTCCGAGCGATACGTTACTTCGGTGGTTCATGGCAAGCGGCCTGCGCCTTTTCGAGTTGATGACCAAGCGGATCTATCACAATCACGTGCACGCCCTGCTTGCGGAGATCACTAAGGTCTTTTCCCTTGTAAACGTCTTTCACGTTCTCCTTCGCCAAGTTGTACGAATCTCGAAACTCATACTTCAATATTGGCCGGGGGGCAACAATCAAACACTGACCCTCAGGCGCCTTCTCCGCTGGCTTGTCCTGTGGCTTGTCCTGCGCAACCGCCACCGTCGCCCAGCCGCATATCAACATCACCACCGCGAATTCGATTTTCATTTCATCTCCCTAATTCTTCTAGCGACTTCAGTCCAGTTTGAGACACAAATTCGCGATAGCGGGACATAACTGCAAGTGCCGTGCGCAAATAACAATCTCGTTAGCCGTAAACTGGGATTTTTGTGGTCGTAGACGTTGCACACATTTCATATCGGGTGCTGCTCAATCGCCGCGCCGGCCAGCAGAACGAGCGGGTGGCGTAACGCGTGGTAGAATCCGGCCGTGAAATTCGCACCTTCGCCGTGCGGCCGTTCATGCCTTGAACTTGGAATGGCGTTATTCATTCAGAAAACAATTAGATGACATACGTTCCGTCCCGGATCGACCTCGCGCTGCTCCTGGTCATGATCGTTCTCATGGCCATCGAGGTGCTTGTCTTCGGAGACTTGTTCCGGTCCGCAGCGCGTGGGACGCCACGCGGTTCGCGCTTGCCGTCCTACATCTATCTCATCGTCTATCAATGGGCCATGACCGCGTCGATCGCAGCGCTGTGGATCGCAACCCGCCGGCCATGGAGCGCGCTGCTGCTGGGGGTCCCGAACCGCTGGGGATTCGGAGCCAGCTTGGCACTCAGCGTGGCGTTCCTGGTTCTTGCGGCGATGCAGCGCCGGGCCATCTTCAAGC
The DNA here is from genome assembly GCA_003152355.1 of Acidobacteriota bacterium. GTDB lineage: Bacteria > Acidobacteriota > Terriglobia > Acidiferrales > UBA7541 > Palsa-147. Next base: position 4,819 of record PMAA01000078.1, read on the forward strand.
GTCCGGAGATCTCAGAAACCACTCGTCGCCAGATCTTGGAAATCGAACCGATGGCGCCACACACGCCGAAGGAGCGCCGCGTTTGGACATTCGTGGCCAGTACCGCCGGCTGTTGTGAGGAAGTGATGTTCCGCGGATTTCTGCTCGCCCTCTTCGCGAGTTGGGTCGGTCTCATAGCGGCCGTGGCCATCAATGTCGCTGCGTTCGGGATTTTCCACGCGTATTACGGCTGGAAAGGGATTCTCAAGACGGGCGCGTTCGGATTGGTTATGGCGCTGCTCGCCCTCTGGTCAGCGTCGCTCATTCCCGTCATCATTCTCCATGCCGGCATCGACCTGAACAGCGGCGACATGGCTTATCGCGTGCTCTCGAAATAGACTAAAAGTTGTTCCGTCACCGTCGCAATGGCAAAAAGGGCGTGATGCTTCATAGGCGTTCTGATCTCACCAATTCTCTAAAGATGAATGGGCCGGTGATTACAGACAACTGAACGTCGCCTATCAGTTACCGGCACTTACGACAAGCCAAGAATGCCGCTTCAATTCCGACGTTATATTTCTATTAGGTTGTGTATGCCGATCATAACGCCCGAACATAAATTTCAACTGTTCATCACACTTCTTTCGGTTTTGGCGGCTACGGCATTAGGGGTATGGGCGCTTATCAATCAAAGAAGGCAGACAGTAAGGCGGCTCAAGGTGCTACCAAGCCCGATTATGGTGGACACAGTTCACGGCGAGCGTGTTCTTCCGAACGCATGGCCGGGTGTGGTTGTCCAAAATGTGAGTCCGTTTTCATTGCGTATTTGTAATATCGGATATCGCGTGGGAAAGAAGTTCTATACGTTCGGAAAACCGGTAGGCAAGAACCTGCAAGAAATCGAGTGGCCTCACGAATTGCCGTCACGCGCTCGAGCCCTGTTTCTTTTGAACGAAACCACTTTAGATGGTCAGTTGTTCATTAATCGAATGTCGCCACTGTTGGATCGGAAACCCGTTTGGGAGATCGCACGGGGATACGCAATGACTGAATGCGGAAAATGTTTTACTTCGAAGCGATTCACTCGAAAAACGGTTAGGTATCTTCGCAAACTATTTGTATCAAGTGAGGCATGACCCTGGCAGCGCGCGCAATTCTTCTCGATTACCGCTCACCAATCGATTTCCGCCCGTACAGAATAATTACGCCAATAGCTGCGACCGACAATAGAAGTTCGAGCGGCGTAGTCAGCGCACCTACTCCGTTCGACACGGCAGTAAGCAGATCTCGTTCAGGATCGGGGCGAAGAGTTGCAATGTTGAAAATTAGAAGGGCTCCCAACCAAATGCACGACAACAGAAATTTGTGTTTAATGCCCCCACGCGACTGTACGGTAGAGTCTCGAGTTTTGAGTAGTTTTACTGGGCGCGCAACTTCGTTGACGACACCTGCGGGTTTTGGAACTGACGCTACGGAAGGTTCTTCTTGCTTCCCAATAATACCGATTGAGGGCTTCGAGTGCATCTTTGTTTCTTGTTCTGAGAATACAGGTTTCAGCGTTTGAAATACCTTCCATGCCGCGATGGATGCTCCCGTATTCGTCAAACTCAACTGGAACATGGGAAAACTTCGTGGTTCCAAATTAAGCAATTTGCCTACTCGCGCATCTAGAAGAAAACTGAAGTCCAACAATCCTCCGTCTTTGTCTTTTCCAGAGAACCTTCGAAATATCTCTACCGTGCTCCGGTCTTGCTCCGTTAGCTTTCCAGAAATGTAAGCGTTGATTGCGTAGTTGATAGAATCACTGTCTGAAAACGTCTCTTGGACGACGGTACTAAAAATGGGCCAGTCACTTCGATCTCCGTATAAAGGGACGGCATCCCAAGCAGCTTGTTCGTCCTCCATTGTGTAGTGGCGCAGGAATTCGATACACCTGAAACCGTAGAGATTAGTTAGCTCCTCATCATTTTCGAAGTATTCGCAGAAGCGGATGCTTGCGAGGCAGAAATGCGCTCGAAGAGACTCTTGAAAAACCATCCTCCAAGCGTCTTCGTTGACGTGAATTTCAGCGGACAGGTTAGGGTCTTTCTGCAGCCCGCCCCAATACGCCGTTGCAACCTGAACGAGCGTCAGGCCCATCAGTTGCGGGGTTACCGGCGTTGGTTCGTCTTGCGTAGAAACCATCGAGTTCTGAGAATTTTACCACACTCGTATTTCGGTCCGTTTGCAATCATTCCGTATTGACCTCGTTAGCGCGATGATGTCCACTTCACGCGAGGCGACTGTTACGACAAGTGCGGTCGTGCCTATCCGGCTACTGGGTTGAGTAGTCTGAGGATCTTCTTTGCCAAGAACTCCGGATTATAGTCTGTTCCCGGTTCGCATCGAAAGGTTGCAACCCCTGCATCTTGGTCAAACTTGAACTGAGACTCTACCGGAGCACTGTCGTCGGAATGGTATTCGAGTTGGCGGTATTGCGCGCTAGGGCAAATTCGAATTTTTACCCAACGACTATAGCGTGTAGTGATTATTACCTCGTTCGTCGTTGAGCCATCGTACAAAAATCCTTGAGCGTCGCACTCTCTTTTCAGACGGACGGTCAGTTGCCTCCAATACTCTTCGATTGTTGTTGGCCGCGAAAATGCTGTCACTTGACTCATTATTTGACCCATTGAAGCGACATGGACCGGCACGGACTGGCAAGGAACAACAGTATAACCCTATGAAAACACAAGAAGGCCAATAAATCGAGAGGGCGAATTCTGTTCCAGAATCTGATGTACCGCCAATCGTACGACCTCCCAGCGGCCGCGAGACAACGTAACGCGAGACTAGAAAAAAAGATCGCTGACGCGACCCTCAAAGGGTTTCAGCTGCCGCGCTGTACTTCGTCAACCGCGGGCGGGGGGCTCGACCGGAATAAGTTCCTTGCCGCGGATCGTATATTGCGTGCCGCGCCAGTGAACGTTTCGCGTGAAGAAGCTCACAATCAGAATGAAGAACGCGCAGGCATCCTGCACAGGGACGAGCCAGAATCGCTTGCGCAACAGCGGATCGCGAAGACTCCACACGCCAACGGTCCAAGCCATCAAACCGCATAGCACCACGTAGGCAATTCCATATCCCGCAGCGAGCGCACGCCACGGTGCCACGGCAGCCACGAGCAGCGCCCATGCCAGGCCATGCGCAAAGATAAGCCCGAGGTGGCCCGATGGGGTGGCGTTGCGAATCGCAACGCACCATCGCAGTTGGTGGCGAAAATATTCCTTCATCGAGGTGACGGGATATACCGTGTCCACCGGAACCGAAGCGATCGCAACTCGGTAACCTCTCGCCGCAATCCGGTGCCCGAACTCGTGATCGTCGGTGAAATGGCCNNCCGCGATACAGGCACGTGACCGCGCCAACCATCGGATCGCGGAACGGCGCGACAACAGCCCGAAGATAATCGCGGCTCACGCGAATATCCGCATCGCTGATAACCAGAATATCGTTCCGCGCTTCGCCAACCATCCGCGAGAGCTTGTTCACTTTATTCGAAGCGCCAATCCTCTCGGCGCCAATCAGCAATCGAATACCGGTCTGCGGGAAATCGCGAATGATTTTCTCGATCACCGGTATGGCAGGATCGCGTTCGTCGGCAACATTGAAGAGAATTTCGTACTCGGGGTAATCGAGAGAGCAAAAGCTCGCGAAGTTTTCGTAGGACTCGCGGTCAAGCCCGCGCACCGGCTTCAAGATACTCACCGGCGGCGCAAAATCCCGCGGCGGCGAAGCATGCCCGCCGAAAAAGCGGCGCGCCGCGACAATCGCCAGCACGTAATAAATCAGCGGCATCGCCGCCGCGATCAGGATCACCCAGCGCGCGACATGCAAAAACATCAGCACGATTTTATCCGATGCAAACCAGCATAACGCCGAGGCAAACCAGAAGAACGCCCATCCAGCGCGCCGCCGTCACGCGCTCGCCCAAAAGATACTTTCCGCCGAACGCGCCCACCGCATAGCTCAGCGCGGTCACAGGAACCACAAAGCTGACATTCTCAAACGCCAGCAGCATCAAAAGCGAAAAGAAGCCGAGCGCCATCAATCCCACGCCGAACCACATCCAGCCAACGCGGAACGCACGCTGGATGACGCGCACGAGATTGCGCGGCGAGAAATCGTGCACTTCGCCGATTTCCTTCATCGCGCGCGAAACGGCAATCTCGCCGCCCGTCCCAGCGCAGATGATGATGACGAAGCAAAGCACGGCGCGCACGTTCACGCCCGCTCCGTGGTCCGCGGCGGCGTCCGGCTAACAAGAAAAACGCCCAGCGAAATGACAAGGATACCCAGCCAGCGAATCGGCGTCACAACTTCGCCGAGAACGAAGTAGCCGAGCAGCGCGACCACCGCATAGGCAAAAGAAGACGCCGGCTGAACGTAGCTATAATCCGCGAAGGAAAGCACCAGAAGATAGGCGATGAAAAACGCCAGCAGCGAGGCGATGCCCAGCCAAACCAGCGGCGACTCAAACGCGCGCACGAAAAAATGAACTAGCTGTGCCGGACGCAATTCCGGCGATCCGCCGAGTTGCCGCATTCCCTTCCCGAGGAAAATGTCGCCCAGCGGCCCAAATGTGACCATGAGAACCAGTAGAACCCAGGTCTTCACGTGCGTGCGTGCGGGACCGCTCATGTGCTGTGCGAACCCACGGGGGTATTTGCTTCAACGGACGGCACCGCAACCACCGCCGTCTCCTTCATGCCCTTGCGCGCCAATTTCCGCCGCTGCGCGCGAAGACGCAGAAAATCCACTGCTTCGTGATAGAGGATCCTGCGCGAGTCGGCGTCCCACAATCTCCCGCGCACAAATCGCCATGCCACTCGCGGCCGGAAGTAATACTCATCGTAGAAGCGATGAACTCCGCTCATGATGTCTTCGCGCGAGAGTCCCGGGAACGCGAGATGCGGAAGTTGGTGGCCGCCGTCATCGGCGATCGCTTCGCCGTGGAGATACCCGGCACTCTGCGACACGTTGTAAAGCTCGGTTCCTGGATAGGCATGCGCCATCGAAACCTGAATGGACTCGCAATCCAGTTCCTTCGCGAAATCAATCGTGCGCTGGATGGTCTCGTGGGTTTCGCCGGGCAGCCCGAGAATGAAATCGCCGTGAACGTGGATGCCGACTTTCTTGCAATTCTTCACGAAGCTGCGCGCCATCTCCACCGTCGCGCCCTTCTTGATGTTTTTCAGAATCTGCGGATCGCCCGATTCGAACCCGACGATCAACAGGCGACCGCCCGCGTCGGCCATCGCTTTCAAGGCTTCGTAGTCGCTGTGAACGCGCGCCGTGCAGGACCAGCGATGGCCCACCGGCTGGATTTTCTTGCATAGCTCGATGACGCGATCCTTGCGAATGTTGAACGTGTCGTCATCGAAGAACAATTCCTTGGCTTGTGGAAAGCGCTTCGAGGCTTCCGCGAATTCGCGCGCCACGTTGTCCGTCGATCGCACCCGCCAGGCGTGGCCGGAAAGCGTCTGCGGCCATAAACAGAACGTACAAAGCGCCGGACATCCGCGCGATGTGTAAAACGAAACGTACGGATGCAGCAGGAAGGGCACGTTGTAATTCTCGATCTTCAGATTCTTTTCGTACACTTCGGTCGCGAAAGGCAGCGCATCAAGTTCGGCGGTCTGCAGCATCGGTCGCGTTGGATTGTGGACGACCTGTCCATCCTTCAAGTAACTGGCGTTTGCGATTTCGCTCACAGCCTTGCCTTGCGCGTACTCAACAACTGCATGATCGAATTCGCCGCGAACGATAAAGTCAATGTAAGGGCTCGAAAGCAAAGTCTCAGCCGGCTTGATTTGAACGTGCGGCCCGACGAAGCAGATTTTCAGGTCCGGCTTCTGTTCCTTCATGGCGCGAGCCATCTTCAGATCGCTGCCGAAACCAACGGTTGACGTAAAAAGAACGACAAATTCGTAATCCTGCGCGATGCGGACGGTTTCCGCGATGGAGACATGATGGGGCGGCGCATCGAGCAACCGGCTCCCAGGGAGCATCCCCGCGGGGTACGATAGCCACACCGGGTACCAATAGGACTCGATCTCACGGGTCGCGGGCCAACGCGATCCCGCCCCGCCATCAAACTTTTCAAAGCTCGGCGGATTTAGCAGCAGCGTCTTCATCACTGATGGCATGAACAATGCCTCCTTAAAGCCACGGAGCGCCTAAGCCCGCGTGTACACCAACTCACCATTCTAACTGATTTAGATGCCAGCCCCAAGCTGCCGGGAGGGCCAAGTCGCTTAACCTGCGCTATTGGAATACTTTAGCCAGCTGCCCGGTTGTCTGGAGCAGAGATAGTTGCCCTTTTTGCCGGGCAAAATCCGCGTCCAGGAAAGTCACCCACTTCTCGCTCTCTTCTACCCGGACTTGCTCAAGGTCTCGGAGACTCGCGCGTCCCTGATCGAAACGCTCCTGAAGCTCAGCCAGCGTCTCCTGAGAAAGCTTGAGGTCGAGCCGCGCAACTTCGCGAGCCGATTCGAGCTCGTGGGCGTCGCGGGCCTTCTGCCGGACGTCGAGCCGCACATCATTTCGCTTCCCGCCAACGGAAAGTTCCGCGACTTGAAGTTCGCTCTTTGCCAACGCTACCGTCGCGGCCGTCTTGGCCGCGAATAGCGGGATTGTGATCTCGACGCCGATGTTGACGTTGTTCGGCTTAAACCCTTTGAAGAATTCCGAGTAGTGGTTGATCTCACTTAGCAAGTCGTACTCGCCGATGAGCTGAACCGTCGGCCAATAGCTCCGCTTGGCACCCGTAAATAGGTGCTGCCGCGCACTGCGTTCGTTTTCCTGCTCTTTCAGATCAATGCTGTTCTCGAGCGCCACGTTCTCGAGCGCCGCCGCGGATTCTTCGGCCGTCGAGGGTAAGTCTTCCGCCGAGACTTGGATCGCTGCCCTATCGGGATAGCCAACCTGGCCGCGAAGCTGCTCGGTCAGCACGTCGTTGCGATCGCTGAGTTGGAGAATGTGATAGTTAATCTTGGCAGAGGTGAGTTCGCCGCGGGTGATCTCGATGGGCAGCTCAAGCCCCGCACCGGCACGCTCGCGCGTGTAATCGAGAATCTTCTGCGCGCTGGCCTCTTCGGCGCGAAGCAATTCCAGCCCGTGACGCACTTTTGCGAGTTCGAGATAGGTTGACGCCGTCCGCACGATCACCGTATCTCGGACGCGATCGATTTCGAGCTGCTGATTCCTCGCTCGGTCTTCGTCCGCGCGCTGCTCGCCGTGCAATTCCGGATTGTAGACGTTCTCCGTGTAAACGACCTTGACAATCGAGGGAGCGGAGCCGCCGGGAGTGGCCGGGAAGCCATTGCTGTAAACATAGCCCGCGCCGGTGAATATATTCGGCAGAAACGCGGAGTGCGCCAGGCGCGCTTCATTCTGCGCGACGGTGTATTGCACGCGCGAGAGCGCCAATTCCCTGCTGTTCTTCAGCGCGAGCGCCACCGCATCTTTTAGAGTGAGCGGCTGCGAATCCTGAGCAAACGCCGGACTCGCCGAATCGAAGACGATTGAAACGAAAAACGAAAGACACAGCGTCAAAGCGATGTTGCCAATACGAGATCGGGCCTGCGGTCGCGCAATGCAGCTATTCATATCTGAGCGATTCCGTCGGATGGAGTTGAGCAGCCTTGCTCGCTGGCAAATATCCAAAAAGAAGCCCCGTGGAGCACGACACCACGAACGCAATCACCACCGACACCCACGAAACCGGAATATGGATCTCCGTCGGAATCGGGAAGAAGCGAAGCAGCGCCTCCGCGAAGAACGGAATCGCGACGGCGATGGCAATCCCCGTCAACGCGCCCGTTCCGCTGATGATCACCGCTTCCAAAAGAAATTGGTACAGGATTGCGCCGCGCGGCGCGCCGACAGCCATGCGAATGCCGATCTCCCGCGTGCGCTCGGTCACCGTCACCAGCATGATGTTCATGATCCCGATGCCGCTGATGGCCAAAGCAATCATCGCGATGATGATGAGAACGATGGTCATCGCCATCGAAATGTGCCGCGCGGTTTCAAGGATTGAACTCAAATTCTGAATCTTATATTCGACGCCGGCGCGATGGCGGCTCATAAGCATCTCGCGAGACTCGCGCGTCACTGCCTCGACATTTTCTGGGTGATCGGCCTGCGCGTAAAAAGTCTTCACGTAATCTTGCCCCGTGTAATAGCTGATCAAAGAAAACGGAGCGAGAATCGAATCACCCGTGATTTCCGATTCTCCAAACGTCGAGATTCGCTCGCGAAACACGCCGATCACCGTAAGAGTCAGCTCGCCGACGCGTATCTTATTCCCCACCGGGTCCTCGCCGGGAAACGCGATAGCGGCCAACTGCGGCGTGAGCAAGCACACTTTGCTATGCGAGCTCATATCGTCCTCATCGAAATAACGCCCGCGCACGATGATGAGATGGCGGATTTGCTGGAACCCTTCCGTAACGCCCACGACTGCGACTGGGTGCACGGCCCCGCGAGCGACAATCGTTTGCAAGATCTCGCGCGTCCCCGCTACCTGCGCGACGTGCGGAACTCCGCTTTTCACCGCCTGCAGATCAGCCTCGGAAATTTCATCCGCCATGCTCGTGGGCTGCGTGCCGCCCGGGTGGATCACTTCGCCGTAGACAAGATTCGCGCCGACGGCTTCGATCTGCGAAATGATGTAGCGTTTCCCCGCCAGCGCGACTGTAACAACGAGAACAATACACGCGCTGCCGATAATCACGCCAAGCATCGTTAGCATGGCGCGAAGTTTATTGGCGCGTAGAGCCTCCATCGCGAGACCCCAAGTTTCGGCAAGAACGATGGGCGAATTGGATCGTTGGTCCAAGCGGTTGCTTCCGAATCTACCTTACAGGCGCATCCAGCGGGCGTCGAGTTTCCAGGACCGCATCATAATCGGGACTAGCACACCGCGAGGAATCAAATATTCCTCGAGGCTGCGGCCATCTTCGCGTTCGCTGCGACGAGCACCTGTAGCGCCGGGCTTCAGCCCAGCATCTTCGCTCTCGCTGCAACGAGCACTTGTAGCGCCGGGCTTCAGCCCGGCATCTTCAGTTTTGGCCCTCGTATTCCCGCAAGTGCGTAAGCCTACGATTCCACCTAGTTTATTTGAGTCTCGAAGCATTGAAAACGATGCTTATAACTTTGCAGAATCGGTAGTGTTATCGGTCGCGGGATCGCTCCGCGAGGTAGCGGTTCAGTCTCCGATCACGCGATTAGGCGGGAGTTACAACCGGCAGTTGCGTCCGGAATCTGCGATCGCACCAATTCTTGCGCAACCTGTAACAAGAAACGGCGTCTATAGCTAACAGCATTCATTCATCGCGAGAAATTGTCACGGAGAAAAGAAATTATGAAAAAGCTGGTGAACGGAATTCCTTTTCTAGTGTTTCTGACCGTGACGATGTTTTTCAGCGCCGAAGTCGCTGCGCAAGTTCCTGGCAAAAGCTCGCTGCCCGTTCAAGACACAACCGATGTACCAGCTCCAAATCCAAAGGGAAGCAATCCGAAACCCGTGGAGGCTGAAAGAGCTGTTCTCGCCGCGTTCGATAAGTACGAAGTCGTTGGAATGAGCGCGGCACACGGGAATAAGGATCTCGACGATTTTATTCTCCACCTCATCCGCAACCCTGTTTTTGCAAGTAAGGTAAACGATGTCGTCGTGGAGTGCGGCAATTCGTTATACCAGCCTACCCTTGACCGATACATTGCGGGCGACGACGTACCACTGTCGGAAGTGCGGCAGGTTTGGCGTAACACCACCCAGCCAATGTGCGGCGTCTCCGCCTTTTACGAGGAACTTTTCCCCTTGGTTCGCAGGATGAATCAAACGCTCCCACCGGAAAAGAAACTCCGCGTGTTGGCAGGCGATCCTCCCATTGATTGGAGCAAGGTAAAGAGTCCCCGGGACTTCGGGCACGGGCAATACTTGATGGGAGGGACGTTAACATTGCCTCTGTGATGGAGAAGGAAGTGCTGTCGAAACATCGCAAGGCGCTGATGCTCTTTGGCACAGCGCATCTCTTTCACGTGGGAAGCACTGCGGTGGGCCTCTATGAGAAAAATTATCCCGCTGTGACCTTAGTGATTGCCGATCATGTGGGATTCGGTAATTGGACGCCTCTAGCGAAGTACAATAATGAATTTGAGGCGCGAATGGCGCCCTGGCCGGTTCCAGCGCTCGTACAAGATATAAAAGGCACTTGGCTGGCGGACTTGTTGGATATGACCTACTCCACCGGAAACGTCTTCTTCGGGATGACAGATGGCGGCAAGCTTCCGGCAGGTTCGGTCAAAGCGAAGGGTACATTCTCAGAAATACCGGTCGAAGCGAAAAGTAAATTCTCCGGAATGGCGGATGCTTATTTCTATTTGGGTCGCAGGGATTTGCTGCTGAATGAACCAACGCCAGCGGAGATTTTCTTGGACAAGGATTACATGGCCGAACTCCAACGAAGAGCCGCGATCATGGGCGAAGGGCCGATAACGGACCTGGTCAGTCCCGAAAAAATTTCCGAACGTGATTCCAACCCGTTCTTTTACGATCCTGACGAACTCAACAAGGTAATGCAACCGCTCGGAGTCAATACTTCACAGTAAGCAATGAGAACTATGCGGCAAACTCACTCGAATACCTGACAAATGCATGAATCGGGAACAGGCCCACTGCCGCGCGAGGTAGTGCCTTAATTTGGCGGTCGTCCTGTAAATGGCACCAGCATTGCGGTCTTGCGTGCATACTCATCATAGGCGTCTTCGCCGAGTTCTACCCGCAAGAAGCGTTCCTCTCGTCGCGCTTTTGTGTAGAAGCCGAAGGTTAAAATAGCGGCCCCAAACAGCGCGTAAGAAGTTCCTTTCTCGATGGCGGTTGCGAAGGCGGCAAAGATGAGGCCCAAATACATGGGATGGCGCACGAGGCGATAAGGGCCTGTATCGACGACATGGTGACCAGCCTTTTTTGTCAGCCAGTCCGACCAAAGACGCCCCAGGTGAATGCGCGCCCACCAGACGAATAAAAATCCGGTGGCTGTGAGTGCCACCAATATCCATTCCAGTGCAGCGTTAAGGTGCCAGAACTGCACTTGCGCGTAGTAGCGGCTGTATGAGAATGGCGCAAGCAAGAGAGTAGCGCTGGCCCAAAAGACAGTGCGGAAAGCAATTTCGGCAACGATACCACTGCCTTTTTCAGTGCGGTTGGACCAAAACGCCGCGACGACCCACGACGCCAGCCAAGCAACCCAGAGCGCAAGTATCATCCAATCCGGCGTCACACGATCCTACCGCGAAGTCTGCTCCACCGATTCGTGAAGCGTCCACAGCCTATCAGAAACGCTCGCTGCCATGTCAGCGGTAACGCGAACGCTTTTGGGCGCCTAGGCTCGCAAATTAAGACACTACCGCGCGCGACGCCAGTTTGACCGCTTGTGAAGGCGGATGATATAAAGGCTTCAGCCGTATTTCTTCTCCGGTGGGGCCGTGGCGCAGTTGGGAGCGCGCCTCGATGGCATCGAGGAGGTCGTGGGTTCGAATCCCATCGGCTCCACCAATTATTTTCGCAACTTTCGCCCGATCCATCCTTTCAATTCAGAGCCGGGAGGCTCCAGCCTCCCGGAGCCCCATTCGCAATGCTCGCCGCCGACGCGGACCACCGACTGATTCGATTGGCGCGAACAACGCGGTTAGGAACCTCATTCATAGCCGCGGCAGACCTTTGGATTTTTACTGCCTACGCTCGAATCCTTTCAGCCCCAACTTTAATCGACGGATTGGCTCAGTCGTGAGAAACGACTGATGCTGACATAGTCTCTTTATTGACTTAGCTTTGAGCCCATCCTAATATGCGCAGCACCGCGAGCGGTGCACGCGAATTCTCGCCGATGCGCCGCGGAGGTCCCGAAACGATGGAATGGCGCGACATTCATGCTGACCGGCTCGAAGAGTTGGCGCAGGTCTACCGCTTTTCGATCAAGAAACGCCAAAACAACGACGAAATTGATTTTCACATCACCGTGAAAGAGTTCGCCTCGCCGCCGCAGGGGCAGCACTTGCGCTTTTTCGCCGTTGCCGACCGCGAGGTCAACCAGAAGACCGCGCCTTTCCTGCCATCCGGCTGGGGTGATACCATCGGTCAAGCCTTAAGGGATTGCATCCAACTCATCCGTCAATTCCCTTACGAAGGTCACGAGCAGGAATAGATCCGTGGAACTCAACAAAAAAGAAATCGAGCCTGGAATCCAATTGTTTGAACTTGCGGGAAGCATCCACACCGGTGTGGAATGCAAGCGCCTCGATCAGGCTGTTGACGAGCAAATGCAGAACAATCAAACGCGCATCATCTTCGATTTCACGCGCGTCACGCACATTGACAGCTCCGTAATCGGTCTCATCGTCAAGAGCCACTCGCGCCTCAAAAAATCCGGGGGCGAACTTCGACTGGTAGTCGCAGGAGGAATGGTCGAAAAGGTCCTGAAATTAACGCAGATAAATCGCGTGATTACACTGTATCCCACAACTAAGGATGCAGTTACCAATTTCCCGCCGCAGAAAGCCGCCTCCTAGCAAAATCCGCTCACCCGTGAGCCCTCTTGCATCTCGTTGGGAGCCCGCCAGAAATGTCGAAGCCGCGATACCCGCGATGAAACCGATAGCGCTGGCGGAAATGATCCTGACCTTCTTTACCCCGCTAGAGTTGCAAATCCAATAATTTGCGACGCACCCCTAATGCCGAGCGCGCGATTGACGATGCCTTACCTGTATGGCCTCAACTACCAGATACGTAGTAACTCATAGACAAAAAGTTGACGAATTCGTCGCTCCGGGACATAGGACTAGTACTATCCTTCAGAAACCAACCCTCGGGGGATATCGTGTCACAAACTTCAGGTGTTAAGCCCGTTCAGGCGGCTCGGCGAAGCTCGCGAATTGAAGAGATCATCCCAATCACCGTCATCGGCGTTGACTCTGCTCGCGGCCCCTATCGAGAGCAAGTCTTTACCTCAGCGATCAGTTTTCACGGCTGCAAGTACGAGTCGAAATTCGACGTTCTGAACAATTCCCTCGTGCTTCTGGAGCTGGGCGGCGAGACGCCCGACTCGCCAACAATCACGGCCCGTGGGCGGGTGAAGTGGGCCAGGCGTCCCGGCTTCACCGGTGGACCGCACCTCACCGCGATTGAACTCGAAGAGCCCGCCAATATTTGGGGACTCGACGCTCCGCCGAAGGATTGGCTGGAAGCCGCGGAGAGAATCAAATCTGGCGGCGATCCGACCAAGCCGCAGCCGTTTCTCGTTTCGCGAGCGGAATTCGCATCAACCACCCTGGCTGTGGCTGAACACGCCAGCTCCAATCTGAGTTTTGCAGCCGAAGCTCCGGCACATCAAGCTCTCGCCGCACCGGCGCGGCCCGTGGGCGACCTGATGCGCAATTTTCAAGTGGAGATGGAAAGCTTTCTCTCCGAAGCGGCCAGCGCCGCCGTGCGCGAACGCGTCAATGCCACGATGGAAGACGCGCGGGTGATGCTGCGGGAAGAAGCCAAACGCGCGCTCGCGGAGACAGCCGCGATGCAAGCGACTCCTCTCATCGAACAATCGCTTCGTCAATTCAAGCACGCCAGCCAGGAGACGACTCTGGCGTTTCAAGTCCAGTGGTCTCTGAAGCTCGAAGAGGACATCGCCAAAGCACTGGCGCGAATCGAAAATCGGCATGGCGAACTCGATGCTGTGGCAGAAGGCATGGCCGCAAGCGCGATTCAGCGGCTGCAGCGTGCATTGGAGGCTTCGCGTCGAGACGGAATCGACCGCATTATTTCCGGACTCAAGGAACAATTCACTCCGCTGGTAGAGCAGGCCAAAACCGCGGCGGCAGAATTGAGCGCATGCAAAGTGGATGCATCGAGAGTATTTCAACAGTCGCTCCAAGAATTTTCCACCAGGACGGAAGAAATCTGCGGGCGGCTGGAGCAAAAATTCGAAGCGGCACTCGCGGAACGTCTGGACGCGGCGCAGCAGGAACTCGATCGCTCGTCAATGATCGCAACCGGAGTCGCGCTGGATAGCCTACGCCAGTCTTCGCAGCAGTACGAACGCGAAGTGCGGGCGAGATTGCAAAAAGAAGTCGCGCCGGTTTCGGAAGAGGCTCTGGCGGCGCTCAAGCAAACTGCCGGAGACGCGAGACGCGAATTCGCCGAGGAAATGAACGATCGCACGCGCCGGCACTTCGAAGAAATCAGCGTGGCAATTGCGGAGCTGGGCAACGTCACTAAAAAAGGCGCGAAAAAGGATCCGGCGAGTTAGAGAACGCGGTTCGAGTTCAGCACGGCCGGTCAATATGGCGGGTTTAAAATGGCAATGAGAGCGCAAGTTTCAACTTCTGATACGGAATCAAACAACGAGGCGCACCATTGTAGCGTGGCGCCTTGCGAAGGCCAAGTCGCTGCCGAGCTCGACTCCAAGCCGCTGTGCGTCGAACATTTTCTCACCGTGTCCATCGGCGAGTTGGAATCGCGGAGACGTAAACTGAAAGACGAAGCGTTCGAAAGCTCCGAGACCACCGCTTTCCGCGATCTCCTTTCTTCCTGTGCCCAGCAGGCTCACCGTCTCTCCGAAGACGAACGCAATGCGGATACTCGAGTCAAAGCGCGCCTGCTCGATATTTTGTTGCGCGCATCGCAGCTCGGGCAGAGCCTGAGGCGCAGCGCCCGCGTCGAATCAGCCGTGTCGATGTACGTCCGACTCGAAGAATCCGGAAGAACTTGGGAAGAAGAAACTTGGACTTCCACTTTGAGCCTCCACGGTGCGGGATTGGTTTGCCGGCACCTGGTCGAAAAAGGCGGGATGGTGATTCTTTGCCGCAAAGATAAGGGCGAGCGAGCGCGAGCACGCGTCGTCTACTGCCACTACGATGGACAGGGCCGGCGTCAGATCGGCGTCGAATTCCTCGATCGTCCCGATTTTTGGGATTTTTCGAAGCAGCCCCAAAACGAACCCGCGTAGAGAAACCCGCGACGAAATCGCATCGCGCGATCCGCGCAAACTGAATTGCCGAGGCCGCGCGATTAGCTCAGTTTTCCACTTGCCGCCAGCTTCCCGTACCACAATCCCGAATCCTTGATCGTCCGCTTCTGGGTGCGAAAATCCACGAACGTGAAACCGAATCGCTGCGTGTAGCTCTCCGCCCATTCGAAATTATCGAGCAGACTCCACGCGTGATAGCCACGGATGTTCGCGCCATCCTTGATCGCGCGCCCGACGGCGCCAAGATAGGCGCGGAAAAAATCGATTCGGCGTTGATCGGCCACTCTCCCATGTTCGTCGGGCGTGTCGCCGTAAGAGCAGCCGTTCTCCGTAACCTCGATGATCGGATTGTTGTAATCGCGCGAAATCCGCATCAGCAGTTGGTAGAAGCCGTCGGGCCACACTTCCCAGCCGAATTCAGTCCACGGGCCGTGTTGGCCTTCGGTGTGGCTGAAATTCAGATTGGCGCGGTCGTTCGCGTCGGCGATGATCGAGCGGTCGTAGTAATTGATGCCGAGGAAATCCAGTGGCACTTTCGTGATTTCCATATCTCCCGGCTGCACGCCGAGCATTTCCGGAGTGATTAAGGACGCCAGCACCTTCGGATATTCTCCCTTCACAGCGGGATCGATGAACCACGCATTGCGAAACGCGTGGTAGCGCTCCGCCGCGGCCTTATCCGCTTCCGATGGAGTCTTGGGATGGGCGTAGCTGGTATTGAACGCGGTGCCCACTTTTGCATTCGGGCGCGCAGCCTTGATCGCGCGGAAGCATTGGCCCTGAGCGAGATTCACTACGTGCGTGGCGCGAAGGAAATCGTGGAAATCCGTGCGGCCGGGCGCGTGGACGCCGGTGTAGTAGCCGAGGTACGTAAAAATCCACGGCTCGTTGAATATCGCCCAGTCCGATATTCCATCGCCCAGTTCTTTCGCCACGATGGATGAATAATCGGCCATGCGTCCGGCCAAATCGCGATTCGGCCATCCGCCTTGGTCTTCGAGCGTTTGCGGCAAATCCCAGTGATAGAGAGTCGCGAGCGGACGGATATTCGCTTGGTGCAGCGCCGCGATGAGCCGCTTGTAGTAATCGAGGCCTTGCTGATTGGGCGCGCCCGAACCGTTCGGCTGGATGCGCGGCCAACTGATCGAGAAGCGATAGCTAGAGAGGTTCATCTGCTTCATGATGGCGATGTCTTCCTTGAAGCGATGATAGGAGTCGCAAGCAACGTCGCCGGTCGCCGCGCCTTTGATGTTGCCGGTGGTGTGCGAGAAGCGATCCCATATCGATTCGCCCTTGCCATCTTCTTTCCACGCACCTTCCACCTGATACGCCGCAGTCGCGCTGCCCCAATGAAAATCGTGCGCGAACTGAAAAGGCTCGGGCGGAACGCCCGGTGTAGTGCCGTACGGCACTCTCTGATCCGCCGAGTCTGCAAATCCAAAAAGCGAGGTACGCGGCGCGAACGTCGTCCCAGCAATTCCGAGCGTGAGCCACAAAAAGTTGCGGCGATTCAGTCCATCCGAAGGCATCGAGTTTCTCCCGCACAGTTTTTAGCACAAACCAGCCAATTGGCGAACAATTTCGGCAGCGGAGTGCATCCTCGTTCACGTTTTTTCTCGTCGCGCCGGCATCTTGCCGGCGTTTTTGACGTTCGTCCCACAGGCTCCATATGTATCGTGCGAACGGTACAGACCTCACCCATGCTGCCCGCGCCGATCGCGGCGATGCATTGGTGTGGGATCATACGGCGTTCATCTGATAGCGCCCTCACCTACCTCGCCCAAAAGCCTCCGGCGAAGATCCTCCAGCAGCGGTTGTCCTCTTAGCTTTCGGAAGCACGGCAAATTCATGAGCACCAACATGCTGGCCCGCTCGGCGAGGGCCTCGCCTAGCAGCGTGCGCGCTTTCTCTTGATCACCTAACTCACTCCAGGCCAGCGCGGGGGTTATCGCCGAGACGTACTCCGTCGCTGCCCGACGCTCCAACTCGCCTAGAGTCTGACGTGCCTGTTCCTGCCGCCCGGACGCCGCCTGGCACCACGCCAGCATGCCTAAGAAATAAGGTGCGCGTGAAGATTCGTCGACGGCGCGGCTGATCTTCTCAATGGCCTCGTCCCAGACGCAAGCACCTGCGAGGGCCATGCCCAGCCCGAAAATCGCCAGCCGAGAGTCGGGCGCCATTTCCACCGCCCTACGTTCAAGTGTGACAGCCTCTTCCGCACGGTAGGCGATGAGGTTCGCAAACCCCGCCATCGCGCAGGCGTACGATGACTGCGGGTCCGACTGCACGAGTCGACGGGCCTATTCGAGGACTTCCTGTGGGCGCCCGGCGGCCGTGAGAGCCCACGTGTACCAGGCCCGCACGGGGCTGGAGTTTGGGTCGAGCGCGAGCGCCTGCTCGAACATCATGAGTGATGCGCGTGTGTCCCAATCGTAGACGAGAGCCAGATAAGCATCGACGCCCAAGGCCTGGGCGGTCTCACCGGCAAGTTCGCGCGCCCGGCGAAGCTCCTCCGTCGCCTTGGCCTTGCCGTCACTCGGCGATATCAACCCATAGAATACTTGGATGGCAACGCTCTCGGCCAACGCGAATCGAGCCAAAGCGTAATCGGGGTCGCGGGCGATCGCCTCTTCAAAGCACCGCCGGGCACTCCTGAGGTCGAGCTTCGTGTAGCGGAAATGGCGCCCCTTCAGGAATAGTTGATAGGCTTCGATATCGCGGCTATGTCGGACCTCCGGCTGCGCAACGACACTCGCCCCTGATGACGAAGATGAGGAAGCCAGTCGCAGCTTGAGCGCATCCATCACCTGCGTCGCGATCTCGTCCTGTATCTCAAAGACGTCCTCCATTTGGCGGTCGAAGCGCTCCGACCAGATCTGATAACCGTCGCTCGCGCTGACAAGCTGAGCCGTCACCCGCAACCGCGAGCCAGCCGTCCGCAAGCTGCCCTCGAGAAGCGTCGTGACGCCAAGTGTCTTGCCGATCGCGCAGAGGTCGCGAGCCGGGTCCTTGAACCGGAACGGAGACGTGCGGGTGGCCACGCGCACGTTGGGGAGTTTGGTCAAGGCGTTCAGGATCTCCTCCGCGATCCCCTCGCAGAACCACTCGTGGTCTCGTGCGGGGCTCATGTCGGAGAACGGCAGCACCGCGATCGACGTCTGCGCACGTTGCCCGCGAGTGCCNNCGAACTGATCGCCACTCTCCCGCCCCATCGGTATCGATCCAGAACTCCCGACTCCTGCCCGTCCCGTCTCCGTGTCCCGCTTCAACCGCTGCAAATCCGTCCGCATATCGGCTGCATGCTGGTAGCGCAGGTTGCGGTCTTTCTCTAGCGCCTTGTTGACGACGTCTTCCAGCTTGGGCGGAACATCGGGATTCAGCCGGACTGGCGCAACGGGCCTGCGATTCAGAATCGCATCCACAATCACGCCAGAGGTCTCGCCCCGGAAAGGCAGAACCCCGGTCACCATCTCGTAGAGCACCACCCCAAATGAAAACAAATCCGTGCGCGCATCGAGTTCTTCACCGCGCACCTGTTGCGGCGACATGTACGCCACGGTGCCCATCGCCGAGCCTGGGCTGGTCAGCATTTCTTCGACAGTGGCTGTGGGCATCTGCGAGAGACGCACGCTCGGGCCAACATGGGACACTTTCGCCAAACCGAAATCGAGAATCTTGGCGTGGCCTCGTTTGGTGACAAAAATATTAGCGGGCTTGATGTCTCGATGAACGATGCCCTCAGTGTGAGCGGCGTCCAGCGCGTCGGCGATCTCAATCCCTAGCTCCAGCAGTCCATCGAGAGGCAGCGGCTTGCCGGAAATTCTATGCTTCAGCGTCAGCCCATCGAGAAACTCCATCACGATGAATGGCTGGCCATCTTGATGCCCGATTTCGTGGATCGTGCAGATATTAGGATGGTTCAGGGCAGAGGCCGCCTGAGCCTCTCGCTGGAAGCGGGCCAACGCTTGTGTGTCTCTGGCTACTTCATCGGGAAGAAACTTCACGGCGACAAATCGGTGCAGGGTTACGTCTTCGGCCTTGTAGACGACACCCATCCCGCCGCCGCCCAACTTCTCAATGATGTGGTAATGGGAAATCGTTCGCCCGGAAAGTGGGGAAGAATCGGGCACTCGCGCGAATGCTATTCCGCGTTTTCGCTCAAGTCAACGTAGAGTGGCGCGGCTGGCCGTCTCCTTCGTCGCGCCGGCATCTTGCCGGCGTTTTTGACGTTGGTCCCGCGTCCGCAGGTGCACCATTCTCGCGAGGCAAATGGTGGGTCCTTACGTTTCTGCCGGGTGCCCCATCCTTGCGAAGCAAGGGTGGGTCTCTTCGTCCACGGCCATACTGCATCCCTCCTCGCCTTCGACGTGGAACCTCAGCCTGCGTCAGCGGGATGATGCGGTGGTGTCGCGTAGGAGAACGACATCGGAAACAATGTGCTGCTGGGCGACGGCGAGCGACTTGCCGTCAGGCGAAAATTGGAATGTGCGGATCTGGTCGGAAGCGAAGTTCGTCAGCCGATGTCCGGGTGAACCATCCAGCGGCTGCGCCCAGACGTTCCCTACGCCGTTCTCGACAATTGTGTAAGCCACAGCCTTGCCATCGGGAGTGAAGGCGATTGGGATCCTCATCTCGGGACGTGGAGTCAGAAACTTTGTGGATGCCAAGGAATTAGCGTTCACATCTATGAGCGCCACCTTGGTAGTGACTGATTGCGTGGCGGAGTCAACCGAGGACTCGACCTCCGGCATCCACTTGCCATCCGGAGAAAAGTTCACGCCTCCTGCCATGAATCCGTTTGTAACTGCACCGCCCTCCACTAGCTCCGAAGTTCCACCATCGATGGGGACTCTCATGATACGACTGGTGGCCTCGTCAAAATAGTAGGCCCACTTTCCGTCCGGCGAGCAGAGCGGATACTCTTCATCCTTGCCGTTCGTGAGCTGTTTGGGATGCGAGCCGTCGGCGTCCACGCTCCAGATATTTATGGTGGTCTTACCTTCCCTCAAATACGACTGCATGAGAATCGGACCGCCGTTTCGGCACGCGGACGACCACCCCATAGTAGCGCTGGGATCAGAGAGTAGAGTCGTCTGCTGGCTCCCGTCCGATGACAGCCGCAGCATGGAGGTCGAAGTCGTGACAATCAAATTCCCGCCGCTGTCCCAACCAACACCGCGAACGGTTGCCTGATTCGGAACGCCGGGGACTTGGATCGGTGATCCGTTGGCACCCAAAGTCTGCACGTGAACCGAATCCGACTGCTGTTGTTGAATGGAAACCATGGCCTTGCCATCCGCTGAAATGCTCAGCGTTCGATACCCGTGGATGTCGTTTGTCACGGACTGGAAGCGGCCGTCAGGATACGAAACGAAACCGATTTGCCGGTTAGTCGAGCCCGACGCACGGTCCGCGTAATTCACGAGGAGGCCGCGGCCGTCCGGGGACCAGGCAAGAGCAAAGAAAGTCCTGTCAGGAAACGCCGTAAGTGAAGTGTCTTTGCTACTGGCAATGTCGAACACACTGATCTGTCCCGGCGCTTTGCTATCCGCGTAAGAGTTATAAGCGATGCTCTTCCCGTCGGGAGACCAGGAGAGCGTGTCCGGAATCGGAAGCGGAGCGATCAGAAGAACCTTCTCATCGCTACCGTCGAGGTTGGCTGAAAGAATGCGGAACTTGCCTACCTCCGGATCGTTGCCCCGCATATAAGCCATGCGCTTGCCGTCGGGGGAAAAGGTTGGACCCAGGTCAACGTCGCCGACCAGACGCTGCGGCGAGCCACCAAGCACCGGCATCCGGTAAATATTCCATGAGGCCTGCGTGGCATCCGTGGCCTTTCGATAAAAGATATAGTTCGTGTCAACCGAGAACGCGGGGCTCCCGATTGCGGCAGTATCGGGAGCGAGAACCTGCGTGTCGCTGCCGGTAGCGACATTTCGGAGCCACAAACTGGATTTGCCTTTCTCGTCCATCACGCTGACCACGAATTTCCCATCCGGTGAAATCGCCGCGAACAAAGCTTTCCCGGAATTTGTGACCTGAGAGGCGGCGAAGGCTTGGAACGGAATCGCGGCCGGCTTTTTGCCCAAGAACGAATAAAGCCCGTAACCTGCGCCGGCAATTAGTACAAGCGCCACGACGATAATGCCGCCGAGCGCGCCCTTGTGCTGCTTGGCCGCAGCGGCGACAGAACTGTCCGATACCTGCGACGGCAGCGGCTGGGCAACGGCTGAAGCAGCTGAAATACGTGAAGCGCTCGTACCGGAATCTGTCGTCGCGGGCTGGGCTGCCGACGACGATCCCGTTTGCACCGCGACCGTTCCACTCTGCACACCCGATGTGGTCTCGCGCTTCAGCCGTTTCAGATCGGCGCGCATTTCCGAGGCGTGCTGGTAACGCAGGTCGGGATCCTTCTCCAGCGCCTTATTGATGATCTCCTCGAACTTGGGTGGCAAGTCCGGATTCAGCCGGACCGGAGGGACAGGCGCGCGGTCAAGTATCGCGTGAAAAATCAGTGCCGAAGTGTCGCCGCGAAACGGCAAAGTGCCCGTCGTCATCTCGTAGAGCACGACACCGAACGAAAACAGGTCCGTTCGCGCATCCAACTCTTTTCCCTTCGCCTGCTCCGGCGACATGTAGGCGACCGTACCGATCGTGCTTCCGGGACTGGTCAGGTGCTCGGGCGAGACCGCATCCACCGTGTCCTGTGATTCCGAACCGGAGGCCGCCGCTGAAGGCAGCGTTTTTGCCAAACCGAAGTCCAGAATCTTCGCGTGTCCGCGCTTCGTGATGAAAATATTCGCCGGCTTGATATCTCGATGCACGATGCCGTTCGAGTGTGCGGCGTCGAGCGCGTCGGCGATCTCGATCACAATGTCGAGCGTATCCTCCAGCGGCTGCGCCTTTCCCGAAATCCTTTGCTTGAGAGTCACGCCATCCAAAAATTGCATGGCGATGAACGGCTGCCCGTTCGCTTCGCCTACCTCGTAAATCGTGCAGATGTTCGGATGGTCCAGTGCGGAAGCTGACTCCGCCTCGCGGCGGAATCGTTCGAGGGCCTGGCGATCTTTGGCCAGCTCATCGGGCAGGAATTTCAAAGCGACAAATCGATGCAGTGTGGTGTCTTCGGCTTTGTACACCACGCCCATCCCGCCGCCGCCGAGTTTTTCCAGGATGCGGTAATGGGAAATCGTTCGCCCAGAGAGCGGAGAAGAATCAGGCATCGTCGCGAATTTTATGCTGGCCGCTCTGCCAAGTCAACGTACCGCGTCGTCACCGCGAAAAAAAATTAGCGAGACTCGCGCAACACACTCTGCTGCCGTAGCACCGTTCTTCGTTTCCGTCGTAGGGGCGGGTCTCAGACCNNCTCAGACCCGCCCGGCCTTTTCGCGCCGTTTCTTTCGTCGCGCCGGCATCTTCTTTACACTGCCTGGCCTGAGTTTTCGAAGGGAACCCCGAAGGGCCGGCGTTTTTGACTTTCGTCCGCCCTCATCGGCCGCGCGGCCTACCACGTAGGCTGCTGTCGCCGCTCCGTTCGTCGCGCCGGCATCCTGCCGGCGTTTTTGACGTTCATCGTTCGCTTGCGGAATATCCCATTCCTGCCAGCGTCAGATCGCGGGCACGTCTCGTTCGCAATTCGGTAATCGAGGCACAGACGCGTTTTTCACCAAGATCAAAAGCACAGATTTCGTAAGGCTGCCGCGTCTGAATCCTGCTGATTCTCCGACACTTCCGCCAATCCTTACAACCTGTGGATTTGCTCGCACCCCGAGGTGCGTGGTATAATTACCCGAAAAGTATGATAATGTTAGAGTTAACATACAACAAAGCGGCGAGTGCCTGCCGGCAATGGGCAGCCGTTGAGTCGCGGCCCACAGAGGCTACGCAAATCTGCGGAGTCCAGTACTCAATCCCAAATCGATTTCTAACCGGGACACCAAAACAATTAGAAATCGCCGTAACCCGCACAAAACAAAACACCGAGGTAATTTCTAATCGGGACACAAACACTACCCCTTCGAACGCGTTTAGCCGGTCAACCCTGACCGGACTTTCACAGCGCCAACTCTCCCGCGCGGCCCCGATACCCAATCAGCAAACTCTGTCGCTCTCCCCGCCATATCGAGCCAGACAAACTCCATTTCTAATCGTGACACCAAAACGATTAGAAATCGCCGTAACCCACAGAAAACAAAACATCGAGGTCATTTCTAATCGTAACAAAATCGGCCACCTCCGGAACGCGATCGTCGGGCCCTCTTGGCATGATTGCAATCGTAGCGCCGGCATCTTGCCGGCGTTTGTAGGCGACGTTCAGGGGGCGCGTGTTGCT
>PMAA01000205.1 GCA_003152355.1 Acidobacteriota bacterium
GCAAGCTCTCTTGAAAGAGGGCTTGATCCGCGCCATCGGTGTGAGCAATTTTTCACCCGAGCAGATGGATCAGTTCATGTCCGTCTCCGACTTGCACACCGTACAGCCTCCTTATAATCTCTTCGAACGGCAAATTGATCGCGACGTTTTGCCTTACGTGCGCGAAAGGAATCTGAGCGCTTTCGCATACGGGCCTCTCTGCCGGGGCCTCTTGACCGGGAAAATGCGGCCGGACACGAAGTTTGCCGGCGACGATCTGCGCCAGTCCGATCCGAAATTCCAGCCGCCGCGTTTCGCGCAATATCTGAATGCCGTTCAGCAACTGGATGATCTGGCGCAAGAAAGATATGGAAAGCACGTGATGGATCTGGCCGTGCGCTGGGTCTTGGACACGCCAGGAATCACCGCGGCACTGTGGGGCGCGCGCCATCCTGGAGATCTGGATGCCGTGGCGGGCGCGCTCGATTGGAGCCTTGACGCGGATACGCGTGCCGTGATCGATCAGATTCTGCGGCAGGCGATCACCGACCCGGTCGGTCCTGAATTCATGGCTCCGCCGACGACGAACGCCGTCTCCGCCTAGGATAGATGGAGCTGTTAATCGAAGTGGTGTTTGTAATTAACCCAAGCGAAAGGCCGACGACAATTAGCAAGGAAGTCGTTTAGTCCTCGGCGAAAGGATATTCGACATGGATCCAATCGCACCAGAAACAAACAAGCTCGGATTTATAGGAATCGGCTACATGGGCCGCCCGATCGCACAGCGGATGCTTGAGTCCGGCTTCAAGTTGACGGCTTATGACCGGAACCGCAGCAAGGCGGAGGAGCTAATTCGATATGGCGGCACAGTCGCGGAAAGCGTCGCGGCACTTTCCTCCAGCTGCGATGTCGTGTTGTCGTGCCTTCCAAGCGATGAAGCTGTCCTGGAGGTTCATAGCGGACCGGAGGGTACGTTCGCCAATGCGCGGCCGGGCTCACTGATCATTGACATGAGCACCGTGAATCCGAAGACGTCGCTGGAACTTGCGAAACTAGGTTCCGAGCGCGGAATTGACGTCCTCGACGTGACCATCTCAGGGAGCACTCCGGTAGCCGAGCAGGGAGCGTTGGTTCTGTTCGGAGGCGGAGATCGGGGAGCCTTCGCCGCCGCCGAGGCGATTTTCCGGGCGATCGCGCGAAGTTATTTTTATGCGGGACCAAGTGGCGCTGGAGCGATCATGAAGCTTGTGGTGAACAGCCTGCTGGGAATTGGAATGCAGGCGATTGCCGAAGCTGTAGCACTCGGCGAGAAGGCCGGTCTCGATCGCAAGCGCTTGCTGGAGGTTTTGTCCCAAACCGCAGTCGTCGCTCCGGCGCACGTGGGAAAACTGCAGCGAGCGATGGCGGGCGATTACAGCCCACAATTTCCAATTCGGCTGATGAATAAGGATTTCGGGTTGATTCTCAATCTCGCGGCTGCCGTTGGCGCGCGAATGCCCGCCGCGGGAGCTGCTCTTGAGATCAACGCAAAACAATGGGAAGAAGGCGTGGAGCAGGATTTCTCGGCGGTGATTCTGCAAATGGAAAAATATGCGCATTTGGGTCCGGACGGCAGTGGGGGGACATAATCCGACGCCGATTTGTCAGGGCGTTGACGTCGTCGGCGTAGCGACTAGCGCAACCTTGGTGGGGAATTGCACGTCTTTTCAGACGAGAGACTTGGCTGGGCTGCGTCGCAGTTCCGCAAACAGGAATCACAAGGAGGTTACGGCCGATGCGAAACCTCCCTTTCGCGTTTGCATATGGGGCTATGTTCATCCTCGGAATGAGCGGTTCTGTCACGGCTCAGGACAATAGGGCGCCACAGCCCTCAGCGCGCGAGAAGCTTCAGCATATCCATATTCCACAATCGATCGACCAGGAACTCGCTCGCCTTACGAAAGATCTCGAGTTGACTCCGGAGCAGCAGAAGCAGGTTCGGCCTCTTCTCGAGGAGCACCACGATAAGATTCAGGAGCTGCTCAATAAGAATCCGACAGCTTCGCGGCAGGAGCTTGCTCCGCAGATTCATGCGGTCAGCGACGAAACACACCGCAAGATTCATGAGCTGCTTAGCGATCACCAGAAAGACTTGGAAAAGGCGATGCAGCAACGCGAGCATAACGGCAACGAAAACAGGCGATCCGCTCCGCCCGCCGCAACGTCGCCAGAGCCATCCTCTTCGGCCTCTTGATAGATCTGAAATCCTACCGAACCATAAGGTTTTAACGTCGGAGTATCACCGCAATGAGGAATAACGGCAGCTGGACTGTGCCAACCAGTATCGGGAAGTTGGCCTGTAGGAAGTAAGCTCTGCGCTTGGCACTGGTTCTGGGACGATTGCGCGCTGCACGAAGGAAAGGACCGCGTGCCGCTCTTGAGAATGGTGCGCGACATCACCTCAGTTGGCTGGTGAGTTTGCCGCAGCACTCTGGGCGTGCAGGCAACGCGGAGCGATCCCATCCTCCGCCGAGGGCCTGGACCAGCGAGACCGCGTCCACCATGCGCCGGCCAAGAATATTCACCGCGGTGACTTCGTCGGAGAGAGCGACGGTCTCCGCGGTTGTCACTTCCAGGTAGCTGGTGACGCCACCGGTGTAGCGTGTGTTCGCGAGATCGAGATACCTTTGGGCGGCGGTCACCGCTTGCTCCTGAACTTGAGCTTCATGCTCCAGGATCCGCAAGGCGGCTACGTTGTCTTCAACCTGTTGGAAACTGGTCAGCACTGTTTGGCGGTAGCTGGCGACGGTTTGATCGTACGCTTCGGTGGCTTGATCGGAAACAGCCCGGCGCCTCCCCGCGTCGAAGATTGTTTCCGTCGCAGATATCCCAACGGCCCACAGACCGCTCGGCCCCTGCAGCAAAGTCGTGATGGCGGTGCTTTCAAATCCTCCCTCGGCGGCCAAATTTACGAGTGGATAGTAGGCAGATTTCGCGACGCCGATCTGCGCGTTCGCGGCGGCAACCCTCCTCTCCGCGGCTGCGATATCCGGGCGCCTTTCCAAAAGTTCCGAGGGCACGCTGACTGGAATGGGCGGAGGCGGTGCAACGAGTGGTAATGGAGTAAGACTGAACTCCGCAGGAGGTTTTCCGATGAGGATCGCAACCGCATGTTCGTACTGCGCTCGCGCGACTCCCACATCAATTGCCTCAGCGCGCGTTGTCTCGAGCTGAGTGCTGGCCTGCTGGACCTCCACTTCGGAAGCAATGCCGCCTGCGTAACGGCTCTGGATCAAGTCCAAGGCTTGTTGATACTGCGTTACGGTCGAATCGAGTAGCTGCTGTTCGGCGTCCAGACTGCGAGCAAGAAAGTAGTAAGTCGCGAGATCGGAATGCATGCTCAGATTCACCGCAGCTAAATCCGCCGCGCTCGCTTGCGCTTGTTCTCGATAGGACTCCACCGTTTTGCGAACACGGCCCCAGATGTCGGCCTCGTAAGAAACGTTGAACGGCAGCACGAAATCGTTGTAGGTGATGCCAACAAACGTCGAACCCGGTGGAGGGGCACTCTGGGAGATACGTGTTCGATTGGCCGATGGGCCGGTCGTTACAGTGGGAAAGTAATCGGCTCGATAATAGCGGAGCAGCGCGCGAGCCTGCGTGTATTGGGCTTCGGCGGCCTTCAGGTTTTGGTTGGAGATGTCGACCTGCCGCTCGAGGGCACTCAGTTGGGGGTCCTGAAATATCTCCCACCAATTACCGCCGAGATTCTGATCATTGGGTTGAGCCGGTTTCCAGTCTCCAACCTCTTTATAGGTGGGAGGAGTTTCCACCGTTGGAGTGTGGTATTTAGGCCCGACCGTGCAGCCACTCAATTGCAGCAGCGTTAGCGCAACTAAAATCCCAGGCAAAAGTGCTTGCAGCGGCTCTTCCATCCAATTCATTTTTTGAGGATTTCTCACTTGGTATCCCCCGGCAACGTGGCTTGAACGATTTGAACTTCCTGCCCCTGAACGATTGAGTCGGGAGGGTTGACGATGACTTGATCGTCCGCCTTGAGGCCAGAAACGATCTCTATCTGATTGCCGAAATCGTGGCCGGGAGTCACCACTGCGAGGACGACTTTCCCGTCTCTGACGATGCCCACGCGCAATCCTTCCGTGCGGAATAACAGCGTATCGACCGGAATCAAGAAGGTGGCGCCCTGCGTCGGAACCGCGAGATGGACCTCTGCGTAAGAGCCCGTGAGCAGTGTTCCGGTGGGATTGTCTACGTCTATCTCGATGAGCAATGTGCGGGTTGTCAGGTTGATGGAATCAGCCGTGCGCACCACCTTTCCTTGAAATTCACGCCCGGGAAACTCGGCAAGAGTGAGATTTGCTGTGATTCCGACTTTGATCCCCTGTGAGTATTCCTCGGGGACGTTTACGTAAACACGCAGTCTTCCGGGCTGCGCGATGTGAAAAAGATCGGTCTTCACGGCACTGTTGCTGCCTGAATTGATCAGGTCGCCGATGTCGGTGTTGCGCGCGGTGATCACACCATCGAAAGGAGCGTAGATCCTTTCGAAGGATACTAAAGCAGTGTATTGCTCGACGGCTGCCTGGTCTGCTTCGACCATGGCTCTGTTCGCGTTATAGGCACCCACCGCGTTGTCCACGTCCTGTTGGGATACCGCCTTGGCTTTCAAGAGTCCCTGATACCGGGTTTTAGTGATGGTGGCGAGATCGAGGTTTGCCTGTGCGGTTTGCATGTTGCTGCGCGCCTGCTGCAGTTGCTGGTCCACTTCCGGAGTCTCGATTACCGCCAGTAACTGCCCCTTCTTGACGTGTGCGCCGATATCGAAGTACCACTTCTTGAGATATCCGTTCGTTCGCGAATAGATGGGTGAAGTGATATATGGCTGTACGTTTGCCGGAAGAATGATTTCCTGGGCAGGTGCGGTTTGTTTTGGCGACACCACCGAAACTGCCGTTAGCGCGGCTTGTACCGTATCCGCGCGCAAGGACTTGTTGGCCTTGACGCGTGACCAGATTCCGGAGGCCAGGAGAGCGATGGGCACAATTACTGCAATCGCCAAAAGGAGCCATCGCCTGCGCCCAACCCTTCCTGTCCCCGCGTTGTTCACTGGTGAGGAATCTCCGCCGTTCTGTGTTTCGGATTGAAGTTGAGATGTCATAAGTGCGACTCCATATAAATTGGCGTCTATTGCGCGCTTCCGGTTTTGACCGGTTGCGGGCGTGCACCACTCTGCAGCAAGCTGAAAAATGCCGGGACGAAGAACAGCGTCGAAACGGTCGCGAAAAGCAATCCGCCGATGACCGCCCGGCCGAGGGGAGCGTTCTGTTCGCCGCCGTCTCCTAGTCCTAGAGCCATCGGGATCATGCCGATAATCATGGCCAGCGCAGTCATGATAACCGGGCGAAAACGCGTGAAGCCAGCCTCGATAGCGGCGCTGACGGAATCTTTTCCTTCCATCATTCTTTCTGTAGCAAAACTCACCACCAAAATGCTGTTGGAGGTTGCGACGCCCATGCACATGATCGTTCCCATGAGGGCGGGCACGCTCAAATTCGTGTGCGTTATGAACAAGAACCAGGCAATCCCCGCCAGTGCCGCGGGCAAAGCGGAAATCATGATGAAAGGATCGAGCCAGGATTGAAAATTGACCACAATCAGCAGGTACACCAGCACGATCGAGAACAGCAAGCCGCTCAGCAGGCCGACGTAGGAGTCCCGCATCGTCTGGATTTGTCCACGAACGATGAGTTGTGACCCATGGGGTAGTTGCTGGCGTGTATCCTGAATAATCTTGTTGATGTCCCTGGATACGCCACCCAAGTCTCGGCCGGAGGGAGCGCCAAAGATGTCAATCACCGGCGCGACGTTGTAGTGAGAAACCACTGCCATGCCCGCTCCCCGCTGCATCGAGACCAAACTGGCCATAATAGATGGAGGAGCGTCTGGGTCCGTACCAGTGACTGGGATGTTTTCGAGATCCTGCAACGTGTCGGCGCGGTATTGCGGCGTCTGAACCGCGATTTGGTAGCTGACACGGTTCTTCGGATCAACCCAGAATGTCGGCGAAGTCTGGAAGCTGCCGCTGAGCGACACCAGGAGATTCTGCGCAATATCGTGTGCTGAGAATCCAAGCTCTTCCGCTTTCGTGCGCTCCACCCGGTAACGCAGGTAAGGCTCGTCGAACGTCTGCTGGATCCGCAGATCCGCCGTCCCAGTCACGAATTTCAATTTATTCAGCAGCGCGTCTGCGTAACGCCGATTCCCCTCGAGGTCATTCCCCACGATCTGTACATCAATCGGAGCCGGCAGGCCAAAATTGAGAATCTGGCCAACCATGTCGGACGGCAGGAAAGCAAAAGTCACACCTGGGAATTCTTTGGGGAGCGACATACGGAGTTGGCGAATGTAATCGTCCGTGGGATGGTGATTCGCGGACAGGTTCACAAGAACGTCGGCATCCTGCGTGCCAACTGGCGCGGAATTGCTGTAGGAAAGATTGATGCCGCTATANNGGCAGGCCGATGTTGTCAATGACGCTCTGGACTTCGCTGGCTGGAATTTGCTTCCGTATTGCCTGCTCCACCAGGTCGCACAGGTTGGCTGTCTCCTCAATGCGCATTCCCGTCGGAGCTCGCAGATGAAGTTTGAAACTGCCGGCGTCCACGGTGGGGAAGAAGTCCTGACCTAACCAAGGAATCAGAATTGCCAGCGAACCAAGGCAGGCCGCGAAGAACGCGACCAGGAAGGCACCCCGATGTTGGAGACACAACTGGAGCGAGCGGTGATAGGTCTGACGGAAGCTTTCGAAGCCGTCTTCAAAGCGCTTCTGAATTCGTACCAGCGGATTGCGGGTAAGCGTACCTCCGGCGGCGTGATTCTCGCCTCGCAACAGATACTTCGCCATCGTCGGAACGATTGTCCGCGAAAGAAAGTAAGACGCCAACATGGCGAAAACCACAGCTTCAGCAAGCGGCACAAAGAGATACCGCGCCACGCCGGACAGCAAGAACATCGGAGCAAAAACGATGCAGATCGAAAGCGTAGCGACGAAGGCAGGTGTCGCGATTTGTGATGCACTGTCAAGAATAACCTCGTCCAATTCCTTCTCTGGTTCAAGTTCGCGATTGCGATTGATGTTCTCGACTTCAACTGTCGCATCGTCAACCAAAATTCCGACAGCAAGAGCGAGTCCACCCAGCGTCATGATGTTGATCGTTTGACCGATCGCGCCGAACGCAATGATGGAGGTCAGGATCGCGAGTGGGATTGAGGTTGCGATAATCAGCGTGCTTCTCCAACTGCCCAGGAAAGTGAGAATCATGAAAGCGGTCAGGCATGCGGCGATCAGTGTTTCCCGGACTACACCGCTGATCGCACCACGGACAAATATCGACTGATCGGCCAGCGGTTGTATCTGAAGTTGGGGCGGAACAGTCGTCTTGATTTGGGGTAGCAGGGTTTTGACGCCTGAGATCACGTTCAGCGTGGATGCGTCTCCCGCTTTTTGGATCGTCAGCAATACGGAGCGCTGCCCGTTGACTTTCACGATGTTGGTCTGGGGCGGGAAGCCATCGCGCACCCAAGCAACGTCCTTGATGTAAATGGTAGTGCTGCCAATTGTTTTGATCGGGATGCGATTCAGATCCGCAATCGTCTGCGGCGCCGCATTCGGAATCGTGACGTCGTATTCCCGGGCGCCGATCTTGGACGTTCCGGTGGGCAGGATCAGGTTTTGCAAGCCGATGGCATTCACTACGTCCAGCGCGGAGAGACCCTTCGACTGCAACGCCGTCGGATTCAGGTCCACTTGCACCTGGCGCTGTTTGCCGCCATACGGATAAGGAACCGAGGCGCCAGGCACCGTGATGAGCTGCGTGCGAATGAAATTCAGGCCGTAGTCATTGAGCACTTGTTCCGACATGTCTCGGCCAGAAAGTGCCAGTTGCAGGACGGGTACGCTCGATGCGCTGTATGCCAAAATGAGCGGCGGCGTGGTTCCAGGAGGTAACTGCCTGAGCTGAGTCTGAGAAACTGCGGTGATTTGTGCGATGCCCTGCTGAATATTCGCGGTTGGCTGTAGAAACACCTTGACCACAGCTGTTCCGTACAACGACTGCGACTCGATGTGCTCGATGTTGTCAACGGTTGTGGTAAGAGCTCGTTCTGTGACGCTGACAATTCGGTCGCTCATGTCCTCGGGCACGAGGCCGGCATAGGCCCAGACGATGCTGACGACCGGAATGTTGATGTTTGGAAAAATATCGGTTGGGGTGCGGGCGATCGAGAGTGAACCCCCGATCAGAATGAGTATGGCCATAACCACGAAGGTGTAAGGCCGCCGCAATGCAAGTCGAACAATCCACATAATTCACGCCCTCAATCTTTTTGTCCGGAATCGAATGAGCGTTAGCGTTCGTTATTTGTGTTTTCTTCTGAAGCTTGATGATGCAGCTCGTCTGCCAGGCCGATGCGCGAACGGAATTTCTAGGAAGTGATTGAAAATATTGGCGCTTAGGCCTGCGAACATGCGACCAGATGCGTAGGCCTGAAAATGGAAGTGTCCAGCGGGTTGGACGCTCGTCGGCACGTTGACACCGCCCTCTTCAGCGTGGAGATCGAGTACGCCCGAAAGAGGAAACGAATCCGAAGTGGACCCGCTTACGGCGCCGTAGGACGCACTGGACTTACCGAGTTTTATTTGTGAAAAAGTCACGAAGCTTCGGGATAGCCATGCGTGATTGCGAATCCGTTACGCGGGAAGGAGATCGTTATTGAGACGTGAAATGCCCAGCTTTTGCATGCGGAAGTAAAGCGTGGATCTCTTCATTCCCAGGCGCGCAGCAGCGCCACTAGGACCGGCGACAACCCAGCGGGTTTGCTTCAGAATCTTCAGAATGTGGTCCCGCTCCGCGTCTAGCAGAGTTGTTGCTCCCAGCGATTCAGCGCTGGCGGAATGTTTTAGCTCCTCGAGAGGCGGACACAGGACCGTCCCGTCGCTCAGGATGACGCTGCGCTCGATAAAATTCTGCAACTCGCGGATGTTCCCCGGCCATTGGTACGAAGTGAACGCAGACAGCGTTTCCGCAGGAACGCGTTCGATTTGCTTGCCCATCCGGCGGCCGTAAATCTCGACAAAATGTTGCACCAGGTCCGGAATGTCTTCGCGGCGTGCGCGGAGCGGTGGCAGCGTAATAGGGAATACGTTCAAGCGATAGTAGAGGTCGTTGCGAAATTCGCCCCGCTTCACCATGCCCGCCAGGTCTCGATTGGTCGCAGCCACGAGCCGCACGTCCACTTGTTGAGTGCGGGTGCTGCCCAAGCGCTCAAATTCCTGCTCCTGCAATACGCGCAGAAGTTTGGACTGCAGTGCCAGCGGAATATCGCCGACCTCATCCAGGAAGAGCGTGCCCTTGTCAGCCATTTCGAAACGACCGACCTTTTGCGCGATCGCGCCGGTAAAAGCGCCCCTCTCATGGCCAAAAAGCTCGCTTTCCAGCAGTTCGAACGGAATCGCAGCGC
Source organism: Acidobacteriota bacterium (assembly GCA_003152355.1). GTDB lineage: Bacteria > Acidobacteriota > Terriglobia > Acidiferrales > UBA7541 > Palsa-147. The sequence continues at coordinate 9,499 of PMAA01000205.1, forward strand.
AATTCAATTTTATGTACGGGCGTCCGCAGCGCGCGCTGATATTGTGAATCGCGCGTGCGATCAGCTCCTTGCCGGTGCCCGTTTCACCCTGGAGTAGGACGGTGGAATCCGTTGGCGCCACGCGTTCGACGTGTCCGAGGACCGATTCTAGAGCAGGACTGTTGCCTATCAACTGCTCGAATCTGCGCTGATTATGGTACTGGCCGGCAGGCCCGAACCTTTCCAAAGCTCCCACGGAGGACCTCCTAATGTTCGCGCGTACTTCGCTGACAGGGTCAACTTTCCAGAGCGGCACGAACACTTGCGAGCAGGGCTTCGTCGTCGAACGGTTTAGCCAGAAACTCCACCGCGCCTGCTCTCAATGCACGCAGCCGCATTTTTTCATCGCCATGGGCCGTGATGAAGATGATCGGAACCCTGCAACGATCCGCGTTCAGCTTCGCCTGCAGTTCGAGTCCGGAGATTCCCGGCATACGGATGTCGGCGATCACACATCCGGCCTCATGCTGCAGGCCGGAGTTCAGAAATTCCTCCGCCGAGGCAAATTCTCGCGCCGGCAGGCCAACCGCTTTCAGCAGGCCGAGCAATGCACCGCGCATCAAATCGTCATCATCTACAACCGCGACTGGTTTGGTCTGTCCCTGAGCAAACATGCGAAGAAAATAGCAAGGGCGCCCAAAGCGGCGCAATTATACGTTGGTATAAGAAATCGAATATTGACCTGAGCGAAGAGGTAGCCCCAAGATTTAGCGGACGTCCCAGAGAAACCGGCAGTTAAACGAGGAAGTAGACGAACTGGCAAACCGTTTAGCATGAGCGGTGTAACAGTCGGCTACTTCTTGGGAACCCCGAGCTTTTCCGCCATTCTCACCAATTCTGCCAGCGATTGAGCCTGCATCTTGCGCATAACGTGGCCCCGATGCACCTTCACGGTGATTTCACTGGTCCCGAGTTCGGACGCTATTTGCTTATTCAACATCCCCGAAACCACCAGGCTCATCACTTCGCGTTCACGTGCCGTTAGCGTCTCATGATTTTTTCGCAGCTTGGCAAGCCCACTCTGCTGCTGCCGCCTCTCTCGGTCGCGGTCCAATGCCTGCTGGATCGCATCCAGCAAATCCTGATCGTGGAACGGCTTGGTTAGAAACTCCACGGCGCCGGACTTCATGGCCTTCACCGTCATCGGAATATCTCCATGACCAGTGATAAAGATGATGGGAATCTGCACGCCCGCGTCAGTCAACTCGTGTTGAAAGTCCAGACCATTGATTCCCGGAAGACTTACATCAAGCACAAGGCAGCTGGGCACGTCCGGGCGGTTGCTGCGGAGGAACCCTTCCGCCGTGCCGAAGGACTCCGACCGCAAGCCCGCCGATTTCAGCAGGCCTTCGATAGACGCGCGCACACCCGCATCGTCATCAACGACGAAGACGGTGGGAGCGCCTGCGGGCGTCATTCATGCGCCTCGATTTTAGTTGGCAAAGTAAAGTGAAACCTTGTGCCGCGCGCACTTCTTCGAGATTTGGTGTGTCGTCCGCCGGTCGCGAGCAGTCCCGGGCCGACTCCACCTAACCATGCACTAATCAAGACGGCGCAAAGAAACAGCAACGCCGGAGCCGTTTCCAAATGAAACGCCAACCACCGCGAAATGAACACCGCTGCCGTAACCGATAGGACCGCAATCCCATGACCCCAAATTGCGGGCGGCTTGCGCCACGGAAGTGGATTGGATCTGAACATACTTCTGCTCCAGTTTAGTTCTACTTCGGTTATGCGAAGACTCGCTTGATGCAATTACCCGTGCGGACGATGAGAATTCTCTGACGCTGCCGGGGCACTTTGCAACATGTTTAGTTCTCTGCTCCGTTCGCTTGGGGCGACAGAAAATCTTCCGGGTTCAGTTTCGATGCTCCCGCTCTCGCTCTCGTTTCTGTTGCTGATCCTTTCAGTTTTCGTTCCTGCGAAGATAGCGGCGCTTGCCCCGTTCAAGAGAATGGACACGATGCCGGCATTCCGACAGATATTCGCTCGGATTCCGATTGCAAAGACTCCTGTGACTTTGCACATCCCCCGTCGTGCCAGTAACTTCCGCTTCATCTTCGTCATGTACAGGATTTGGCTCCGCTATTGCTCCTTCGACGATTGGCTATTGCTTAAGCAAAGCCGAGGAGATACGGAATTATGGAAACGTCTCTCGTAATTGATCTCGAAAAATATCCGGATCACGCGCTGGTAACTGCCGCTAAACGCGGAGACACTCACGCGTTCGAAAAACTGATGTCGCGTCACCAGCGGAAAGTCCTTGCGATTGCGCTCAGGATAACGAAAAACTGGGAAGATGCCGAAGACGTGGTGCAGGAAAGTTTTCAAAAGGCTTTCTTCCACCTTGTCCGCTTTCAGCAAGCGTCACAGTTCTCTACCTGGCTGACCCGCATCGCCTTGAATGAATCCTACATGGTGCTGCGCCGAAGACGGAGAGGTCTGGAAGTGCTGCCCGCGACCTCTGAAGATGGCGTGAACTTCGTCCCGGAGGCATTTGTTGACCACAATCCCAATCCAGAAGAATCGTGCCGGCGGCGGGAGCATTCTGAACTCTTGACCAACGCGATCAATCGGTTAGGCTCGAAGATCCGAAAAACGATCTGGCTTCGCATGGTCGAAGAGCGCTCTGTCGAAGAAACGGCTCAGATGCTGGACACTTCCGTTTCCGCCGTGAAATCACGCGTTTTTCGAGGTCGCCGGGATTTAACTGTAAATCGTGCGCTCTTATACGCGTCGTTGGCCTAGGTGCGCACGAACACATTGGGAATCGGAGTCAACGTGTTTTCCGATGTAGGGGGCAGTTCAGCAGTCGAAGCTCCGCCGCGAAGGTGAACCGGATATTTGGAAATTTCATTTCACACGAAAGGATAAAGCAGATGGAATACACAGTAATCTCCGGCACGGAAATGAATGTTTCGCGAATTGCTGCAAGGTACGTGGGCTATCGGCGGTTGGATGTGGTGAGGCACCGACGAAAGAGAATCGATTCGCGCGATTGACGCCGCCCTCGATAAAGGGATCAATCTGATTGATACGGCGCCGGTTTACGGTTTTGGAGTTTCCGAAGAAATCGTCGGAAAGGCAATTGAGAAGAGAGGACACCGGGAAAAGGTGTTCATCGCGACCAAGGTTGGACTGGAGTGGCGGACCAGCCTGGAATCACCGCAGCGCTATGGGGCGCGCGCCATCCCGCAGAACTGGAAGCTGTGGCAGGCGCCCTCGACTGGAAGCTCGACGCGGATGCGCTCGCGGCGATCGATCAGATTCTGCGGCAGACGATCGCTAATCCGATTGGTCCCGAATTCATGGCGCCGGCGGCAAGAAACAGCGTCGCTGCCTAGGACAAATGGTTCCGGTGTCCGAATTGAGTTTTCGAATAACGGAAGCCAAAGGCCGGCTACAAGCTGCGCGAGAAGGCCACTTGTGAAGATTCTCGAACAGGGGAGAGCAAAGCGATGAGCAAAATAAAACGAGTGGGTTGCGCACTGGTATTGATTGGGATCACCGCCGTGATGGTGCGTTCGCAGGATACGGCAGGCGAATATGTGGCGCCGGCGAAAGCCGTTCCGACGGGCAAAGCTCCCAAGATGCAGGTGCAATTGCTGAATCCTGGAGAGCCGACGAAACAATATGCCGTCATCTTCTACCAGGGTGACGAGGCTTTTTCCGGGTTGCAAGAGTTTGCTGAGAAGTATCACGTCACGAGCGCGCATTTCACCGCGATTGGAGCGCTGAACGGAGCGACGGTGGCATGGTTCGATCCCCAGCGCAAAATGTACAAGAAGATTCCCATCAATGGTCAGCACGAATTGATTGGGATGAGTGGCGATATCGCGCTCTATCAGGGAAGGCCCGTAGTGCATACTCACGCGGTGGTCGGGGGGCCAGACGGAACAACGCAGGGCGGTCACGTTCTCGAGGCATACGCATCACCGACGGTGGAAGTAATGGTTACAGTCGATCCGGTAACGATGCAGAAGCGTTTTGATCCGGAAACGGATCTCACGCTGATTGACCCAGCTTTGAAGTAGTAGCATCGTGGCTCTTTTCTTGTTATCTGCATATCTAAGATTGTCTGAGCGAGAGGTGTCGTCATGCGCTGGAAACAGATCGAGGATGAACCGAAAACTTTTGTCCTAATCTTTGAGACCGGCGACGAGATCGCGAGCGTCCTGCAACAGTTCGCCAGGGACCAAGGTTTAGCGGGAAGCAGCTTCAAAGCCATCGGCGCTTTTTCTTACGCGAAGCTGGGTTGGTTCAACTGGGAGACGAAGAAGTACGCTCCGGCCTGCGTTCTCGATGAACAAGTGGAACTGCTTTCGCTGATTGGCGACATCGCCCTCAAGGAGGGAGAGCCGCAAGTGCATGCGCACGTGGTAATCGGACGCTCTGACGGGACCGCCCATGGCGGGCACCTTCTTGAGGCTCGCGTGCGACCGACATGCGAATTGATTTTGACGGAGAGTCCGATTCATCTTCAGAAGAAACTCGATCCTGAATCAGGAATAGCGTTGATCCAGATCTAGTTGATCCAGGTCTAATGGATGGCCCGGAGAAAATTGCGGCGCAGTGGCACGGCAAATAGTAAAGGATGAGGTGGAACAACCATGGCTGAGAAGAACGCTCCGCATTCGGTCTTCATGGCCTGTTGCCGCCGCAAATCGAATCGCTGGATGAGCAGAGTAGCCCCACCTGATGGAGACAAGCCCCAGTCCTGACGCAAGACTCGGAAGGCGATTACGCACCGCGCAAATACTCTTGCATTCCAAAACCACAAGATGATAGGGACTCCGAATGCCACATAAACTTACGAACATACTTGCCTTAGTTCCCAGCGATATTGTGATCGCGCAAGCCGCGACTCCCATCCCAATCAGCCGAATCGCCAGCGACGCAGGAATCCTTTCAGAAGAACTGGAGCCGTATGGGAGCACCAAGGCCAAAGTGCACCTCTCAGTTCGCGATCGCTTAAAGCACGTCACAAACGGCAAATACATTGTGGTGACCGCAATCACTCCCACCCCTTTGGGTGAAGGCAAGACAACCACCACCGTCGGCCTGAGCCAAGCCATCGGGGCACACTTAGGCAAGCGCGTATTTACGTGCATCCGTCAACCCAGTCAGGGACCGACGTTTGGGATCAAGGGTGGAGCAGCCGGCGGCGGCTACAGTCAGATTATTCCGATGGAAGAATTTAATCTCCATCTTACGGGAGACATCCACGCCATCACGGCTGCGAATAACCTGCTGGCTGCCGCGATTGACGCACGTATTTTTCATGAAAATTCGCAAAAAGACGAAGCGCTCTTCGAGCGGCTATGCCCGCCGAACAAGTACGGCAATCGCACCTTTTCCCCGGTAATGTTGCGCCGGCTACATAAGCTCGGAATCGCGAAGTCTGATCCGAATGAATTGACATCCGAGGAACGTAGCCGCTTCGCGCGCTTGGACATCGACCCGGAGAGCATCGCCTGGCGGCGCGTGATCGACACCAACGACCGCATGCTGCGCCAGATCACGATTGGGCAGGGCGCTGAAGAAAAGGGATTCACGCGCTCGACTGGGTTCGACATAACTGTTGCCAGCGAAGTAATGGCAATTCTCGCGCTAACCACCGGGTTGAACGATATGCGCGAACGCCTTGGGCGCATGATGGTCGCGATCAGCAGGGCTGGTGAGCCGGTCACGGCCGACGATGTCGGAGTCGGTGGCGCTCTGACAGTCTTGATGAAAGACGCCATCATGCCAAATCTCATGCAAACGCTCGAGGGAACGCCTGCGTTTGTCCACGCAGGACCCTTTGCAAACATCGCTCACGGTAATTCATCGATCGTGGCGGACCAAATTGCCTTGAAGCTCGTCGGGCCGGATGGCTACGTCCTAACCGAAGCAGGCTTCGGCGCGGACATAGGGATGGAGAAGTTTTTCAACATCAAGTGCCGTTATAGCGGGCTGATTCCGAGCTGCGTCGTTTTAGTTGCGACAATTCGAGCTTTGAAGATGCATGGCGGTGGCCCTAAGGTCACAGCTGGCCAGCCACTGGCCACCGAGTATTCGCAGGAGAATCTGGATTTGCTAGAGAAGGGCTGCGCCAATCTTGTAAAGATGATCCAGAACGCCCAGGCGTTCGGAATCCCTGTCGTCGCGGCGGTGAATCGCTTTAAGGACGACACGGCAGCCGAAATCGACCTTGTGCGTCGCATCGGCGTGAATGCAGGGGCCGAAGACGCGGTCATGAGCGATCACTGGGCGCAGGGCGGAGCCGGAGCGATTGAGTTGGGCAAGGCCGTGATCGCGGCCTGCGAGAAACCAAGAGATTTTCAATTTCTCTACCCGCTCGACATGAGTATCAAAGGAAAAATCGAAACGATCGTTCGCGAGATGTACGGCGGTGCGAGAGTCGAATACTCGCGGGAGGCGGAGAAGAAGATTGACCTGTACACGCGTCTTGGATTCGACAAATTGCCGGTCTGCATGGCCAAGACCCATTTGAGCTTAAGCCACGATCCCAGCCTCAAAGGAGCTCCGACTGGATTCACGGTGCCCGTACGAGATGTTCGAGCGAGCGCCGGAGCGGGGTTTGTTTATCCGCTACTCGGTGCGATGAGCACGATGCCGGGACTTCCGACACGACCGGCATATTACGATGTGGATCTGGACCCGCAAACTGGCCGCGTTGTCGGGCTCTCCTAAATCCGATCGATCGGAGTTGGAACAAGAAACCGCTAGCCAGAGAAGGATCGCATGATCGTATTCAGGGCAACTCTGCCAAGAACTGGGCAACGCTTCACTTCCGCACTGATTCGGCCGAAGCACGAACGTTCATCCTAAAAATATCACTCAAGAGAAACAGGTCCGTGAGCAGGGCGCGGAGATGAATCGATGCGTTGAGATTGTCGATTAATTGAGAGCTGATGGACGGTTGGGCCAGCACCAGCTCAATGGCCGCCAGAGAGTCCCGGGCGTCCCGGTCGACCACGGCGACGAACGCCTCATAGCGTTCGCTCGGTTCAAGACTCTGTCGCTTTACCGCCATCGCGCAACATTCTGAGAGGCCAGAGATCGCGTTCACGGCACGATTTAGGAACTCGCGGATCCGCGCGCCCGATGCGCTTCCTCCTTCAGCAGGTAGTCCTTGCGCGGCGTAAGCCAGCATGAACTCGTAGCATTCTTCGATCGTGTTGCAGCGCTCCGAGATATCAGCCGGCATCGGTTAACCCCTCGGTGTCCGCTCCTCGGGATCTCGCAGGCGACTCGGAAGGCTCGACAGGCCATCGCGCTGGATCGTGTTCTTCAAGATAAAAGTCACGGCTCATCCAACCGAAGATCATGGATTTGGTAATAGCTCGCTTTTCCGGACGAAGCCCAAAGTAGACGTGCACCATGATTAACGCGATCAATCCGACGCCCGCCAGCCCGTGCAGGACGTACATCATGCCCCAGGTCATGTCGGAGAACAGATACGGATTGCGGGGAAAAAAGATCGTACGCACGCGAGACATCATGAACACGCCCGTGATGATCACGGAAAGACCAGCGGCGATGATGGCGCCGTGGTAGAGCTTGTTCTCCAGGGGATACTTGGCGAATCTATCCGGCGGCGGCGCGGCCTTGCCAACAGAGCGCAGCATTCTTCTCCGCGCGTCCCGCAGGTCAATCCTATCCGGCCAGATCGACCAGAAATCCATAAAGAATGAGGCGTGGATAATGTGAAAGAGGATGGAGGCGGTAAGAACGGCACCCGCGATCCAATGATAGGTGACCCAGTTGAACTGAAAACCCACCTTCGGCAGAAAGGCAGTAAATAGCAACGTGAACATGGCAGCTGCCATAACCCAGTGGAACAGTCGCGCCGTCAGCGAGTGTCTGGGCACATGTTCTGGTATGCGCGCCACGAGCAGCGGTGAATTGCTGCCCGCAAACTCTCTGGCTTTGGCGAAGTATCGCAAGTACGTGGCGTGAACGATAAAGAACAGCAACCCGGCAATCACCGCCACCCATATCAAGAACCAAGCGATATGAATCGGGACGCGCTGCCCCCACGGACTAGTGGCCCACTCTAGGAAGCCCATGTCGCCTCCTCCACTCCTCCAATAGCGCGCTTTACCAGATTCCTCATCAGTGGGATCTTGTACGCGTTGAACTGCAAGGGGATGGCTCCCTGCACTGCCAGTTTCCCCGCCATTTCTCCGGTTGCTGCGTTCGGTGGTTTGCCGCGGACCGCGTCTTCGACAACCTTCAAGCGCAGAGGACGAGCGGCCGCGCCATTCACCGCTATGCGCATCCGCTCGATGGTGCCATTCGATACGGCCATCGCGGAGGCTACGTTCAACAGGGGAAAGTCCCACACATTCCGGTCTCGCACTTTCTCAAAATAGAATTGCGCGCCGGCCCACGAGGTTGGAATACGAATCGCCGTCAGAAGGTCCCCAGGCTTCAAGATGTGCAAGCGGGTGATATCGATTTCAGGTCCGATGAAGTAGTCTTCGGCGTCCACCACGCGCTCACCCTTGGAAGTGCGAATCACGAATTTGGCATCGAGTGCAATAAGCGCGGGAGCAGTGTCGGAAGGATTCACCGCCACGCAGCGGTCCGCATGCAGAATTGCGTGCTCGCGATTGCGTCCCTCCGGCGTGTCGGCATAGCAGATGTTTCCGCCTGCGCGATAGCAAGGCCATCCGGCGCGATAATACCAACAGCGGGTGTCCTGCGACACATTGCCGCCAATCGTGCCTTGGTTCCGGATCTGCGGTGAAGCCACCAATTCCGCGCTCTCCGCCAACAGGTTGTACTTCTCTCTGATGACAGGATGCTGGACTACTTCCGTTAGCGTGGTCATCGCTCCGATTTCGACGCCGTCAGACGTTGTACGAATTCCTTTAAGTTCCGCGATCCCGCTCAGGTCGACCACCACCTTGGGTTTCTTGATGCGATCTTTAAGCCAGTCGAAGCTGTCCATGCCTCCGGCCAACACCCATGCATCGCCCTGCTCCTCGAGCAACTTTTGCGCGTCAGCAATGGAATTCGGCTGAAGCAGTTCAAAAGCCGGCATGACGTCTCGGATTACAGCCATGGGCTCTCCTTTCGGGTCTCCACTAAATGTGCGCCATTAAGGGATGTTGCATGGGCCGTCCTGCTTCAAGGGACGTGAGAATAGTGTCTGCATTGACGGGCGCTCGCCGAAAAATTTCATCACCAAGAGCGTCCGAGAGCGCGTTCAGGATGGAGGCACACCCGCCGCCAACCGGCGGCTCGCCTACACCGCGAGCGCCAACCGGCGTCTCCGGATCTGGAATATCGAGCGCCGCCCATTGCATGTCGACGGGTATATCCAGAATCGTTGGCGGCTTGCTCTGACTGAATCGCGTCGAAAGCATTGCACCATAGTGAGGATCGAAGACCCATTTCTGGCCAATCGCATGCCCGATGCCCAAAGTAGACCGGCCCAGGATTTGACCTCCAAGCGCGCGAGGATGAATTACCGAGCCGACATCTGCATAGGCGAGGAAATCCACGATGTAATACTTGCCGGTTTCGACGTCGACCTCGACTTCGGCAAAGCTGGCAACGTAGGAAAATGTCGCGCCATCGCGAGGGTAATTGTCCTTCGCGGCCGCCACCAAGCCTTGGCCTGCCAGCGCTGCCAACGACGCCTTCGTTACTTTGTTCAGGTCTGGGGACGCTTCGTGGCCATCGTAGATGCCACCCAGTTGAATGGCGTACTTTGCAGCCTGCGCCAGGGTCATGCCGGCGCCACTGCCCTTCCGAAATACACGCTCGTTGGCAACGTCGTAATTTTCTGGTTTGCCGCCGAGTTTCTTCGCTGCAATCTCCTGGAGTTTTTTCCGCGCATCCATCGCGGTCGCGTATGCCGCACGTGTCATTGCGTGGGTCGTCTGGCTCCCGCCGGAAACACAGGTAAAGGGAAGGTTCTTCGACGAGTCGCCCCATGTGATGTCGCACTTCTCCCACGGCACTCCCAAAATCTCGGCAGCCACCCGGTGCACATCGATCACGGACTCTGTTCCGAGGTTGCCGATACCGGACAGGATGGATAATCGCCCGTCGGGCTTGATGATCAGGATCCCATCGAAGCCTATCGTGCCGCCAACGTAACAACTGAGCGACACGCCTACACCACGCACCTTTGTACCGATTCGCTTCGGAGTGCGCGCAACCCTTTCGCTCCATTTGAACTGTTCCGCTCCACGGTCGAGCGCTTCCTTCAAGAATGCACTCGTTGCATAAGGCCTTTTGCCCTGCACCGCTGGCCCGAATGGCGCTTTGCCCTCGGGACAGTTGATTCGGCGTATAGCCACCTGATCGATCCCCAGTTTGCGCGCAGCTTTCGCGATCACCGGTTCGATAATCGCGATCCCCTGCATACCGCCAGGAGAACTTTGCGCGCTTCTTGGCGGCGTGTTTGTCAGTATGGTGGCTCCGCGCCAGCGCATGGCTTGCGGTTGATACAAGAGAGACACGATACGGCCCGACGAGGGGACATCGCCCCCTGCATCATAGGGACCGTTATTGCAGATGACGAACATATCCAGTGCGATGATCCGGCCGTCGCTGGAAAAGCCTGCTTTCATCCGCCCCAACAGGCTGGGCCGCGCACGGCCAATGAAGGTCTCCTCCTCGCGGCTGATTCGCATCATCACCGGTGCATTGGCCTTCTTCGACAAAAGCGCGGGAATAATCAGCGAAATTCCCGCTGTGACCTTGCTGCCGAAGCCGCCTCCAGTGTATTCGCTGATGAGAACCACTTTGCTCACGTCGATGTTCAGCCATCTCGCGATGGCGGGCACGGTTTGAGCGGTGCTCTGCGTGCCGGTATAAACGTAGACTTTCCCGTTCTGCCAGTAAGCCATCGCGCTGCGGGTCTCCAGCGTCTGGTGGCTCGTGTCTGGTGTCACGAACGTTTCATCGAGGACCAGCGCCGCGTTCCGGAAGCCCGCTTCCACGTCGCCGTATGACCATTCGTCAGGTGTCTTTCCGAGGGGCAGACGCCCTTGCTTTGCCTCTTCGAAGTCAGCCTCGGTCCACTTCAGTTCTCCGATCGTGGGAGGTGGCGGAGGCGGTGGCGGAGATCCCGCCACGGCCGCCGGCGCCGGAGGCCGCACCCAGATGTTTCCGTCCGTTCTTGGGTTCGGCCCACCGGGTCGCAATGATTCAAGAGGATCGATGACGAACGGAAGCGGCTCAAGATCTATCCGAATCTTTTCAATCGCTTCTGCGGCGGTCAGCTCATCGACCGCGGCCACGGCTAGAATCGGTTCACCTTGGTAGAGCGGCTCCATCGTGAGCGCACGCTCGCTCTTCGGGTTGGCCCGAATCACCGTGCCATTGTCTGTCAGGGAATCGGCCGGAGGCGGAAGCTCGCCGGCCATCAGAATCGCTTTCACTCCAGGCATTGCAAGCGCTTGACGCACGTCGAGGTGCTTCACGCGCGCGTGCGGCAGAGGACTGAGCAGCAGCTTGCAAAACAGCATACCCTCGGCGTGATAATCCTCAGCGTACTTTGCCTGCCCCGTGACTTTCGCATAGAGGTCTGGGGTTTCGTAATCCTTGCCGATCAGTTTGTGTCCGGCCCCGTACACGCGCCCACTTGCTCCGCTAGGCTCAACATCGCTCTTAGGCACGGCTCGCCCTCCTCATGTTTTCCGCGCCGCGCATCATCGCGGTCAGAATCTTGTCGTAATCCTGGCACCGGCACAGATTTCCGGAAAGGCCGTGCGCCAGTTCGCTCCGCGTGGGATTGGGATTCGTCTTTAGGAATGCCACCGATGCCATGATGAAGCCAGGCATGCAGAACGCGCACTGAAAGCCTTGTTCGTCGATGACGCCCTGCTGGACCGGGTGCAGCGTTCCATCGGGGCTCGCCAGCCCTTCGATCGTCAGGATTTTTCGATCGCGCACCGTGTGTGTCAGCACCGAGCAGGCGTAATGAGGAACGCCGTCAATGAGCACGGTGCAAGAGCCACATTCGGCTCGGTCGCAGCCGAGCTTCGTGCCGGTGAGCCCCAATTTGTGGCGCAGCGTCCAGGCCAACGTTTCTTGTTTCATGACGTCGACTCGCCGCTGCTGCCCGTTCACATTGATGGTAAGGAGCCTTTCACCCGTGCCCGGAGCAGACTGGCCCAATAGAGTGGAGGCGCGGAAAAGATAGCTTGCGGAGGAAACTGCCACACCGCCTACAATCACACCCTTTATCAAGTCGCGTCTTGAGAGCTTATTTGGCAGCGGTTCAATAAACTCGTTACCGTCGATGTCGCTCATCGCATGATTCCTCCTCGACCATCCACGTGGGTTTCGCAGCCAACAGCTACCACAAAAATCTCATGCTCGAAAAATTCGCTTCGTTGCTCAAAGATACGTCTGGAACTACTGCCCAGGCCAGTGTGGCCATTTCGTTTGACGCTGCGCCGAATCAAAATGGGTACTGCCGGGCCGCATTTTGCACGGAGGGTCTACTAACCTACGGTGAAGGACCAGATACAACCTCGAGCGTGCTTTCTGTAGCAAGAGAAGCATCTACCTTAACAGCGCCCTCGGGCCCGTTGTAGATGTATTTGGCGGAGGCCACAAGATCGCTCGGGATGCCTACATCCTTGCCAGCTCCAATCGTCTTGAAGACGCTGTGTCCGGCAGGAACTATAAACGCGATCGACACAGTATTGAGCTTCGAGCTCGGAACCGGAGTAACGATGAGCACGCCGGGAACATCGTGATCGGAAGCGTTGGTGAAGCTATAGGATTCCTTGGGGCGTTGAATCTTCTGGTTTGTATCCACGACAAAAACCTTGAAGTTGCTGAAAGAGTGGCGGCGATAGTAGCGGCGTCCGTGGCGTTCCCAGTACAGTTCGGCGGTTGCGGGCAACCAAAGCCTCAGAGCGCGCGAGTGAAATTGGACCTCGCCGTACTCGATCGAAAGACGCTCGTACGTTAAATCAATCTGGCTGACTGGCCGGATCAAATCAGTTTCCAATCGCAATATCTGGTAAGTACCGGCGTCGATCCACGCGCGACCCTTCAGCGCAACGGGATAGTAATTGCCTTGAATTTTATAATAGCGGATCCGATTCGGACGATCCTGCCGCTGCTCGAAGCGGATCTGCCAAGCCGGACCTCCTGCCCACCGGCCCAGTCCCTCGCAAGAGAAATTGAATTCGGACATCATTAAAGGATGAAAAATCAGGGCCATAGCCGGCAATGCGTTCGTCGCGATTCCGGCTGGAAATTGGCTCGGATCCGTACTTCCATTACGAAATTCGTCTAATTGAAATCCCTGGACAGGATTCTGCGAGACTAGAACGAGGTACTCAAATGATCGAGTCTCGCGGGAATGAAGCATGCCTTTCTTATCAACACCGTAGTGCTCGATGTGTTCCGTGGCGCTAAATTTCTCGAGATTGCTCACGAGTTGAGTCATTCGCTCGCCAACGCCGCGCAAAACAGCGGGTAGATCACATGACACGCCGGGCCAAACCTTTGGCACAACCTCATCAACGCCCGGCGGGGTATGGAAAGCTGCAGTTTCATTTGCGCCACCGAAGGATGCAATGGAGTGACTATCGGGAAAAGCATCTGGCCTCATGACCAAGTACAGTATCTCGAGGCCATGCCCCGGCTTGATTTCAACAGTCTGCTTCACTGAAACGAAGCCCGGCGCGCTTGCTTCGACGGAATAGGTTCCGCCTACGAGATTGGGAAGAATCGCCTCACCTTCGGAATCGGTGGGCTTTCCTGGCAATTCCGACCCTTGGGGGCTAACGACGTGAAGACTCGCCAAACCGCTAAATGGGGAGTCGTCTGAAAGTCGTAGGCAAATTTTCAGAGAGGGCGTGTTTGAATTAGAAGAATGCTGGCCAGCGGAGTTTTCTTTCGAGCCTTGGTGAGCTGAAAGCGTACCGAATATCAAAAACGTAAACAGCGCAAATCTCAGCCGGGAAACGATCAGGGCACGATGCATATCAGCCTCCGGACCAGAGCTCCGTCCAGGATGTTCAAGACCCGGCTGCCCTAGCACCGATCGAGAACTCAAAACTAAACGTTAGGAGGGAATTCTCATACAAGTCGCACAAAGATTCAATCAATCGGAAATATCCGATTTGAACCCTCTGCTACGCGCATCGTGTTCTTCTCGCGGGTCGACTCAATTGAATTTGACTTCAGAGCACGCTCCATGGAGGACGCAGGGTTCCGGCAGATCATTTTTACCATCCGACCACCCAGTTGCTATGGCGGATTCCTCAGAGACTGCTCCGACTTTCCTCACTCGGCCCCCAGATTTTGCGACGACAATCGGAATACTACGTGCTCGGCCCATGCAATTCGCCTCGTAAGTGATTGACCGTCGCGCCTTAAACACGCCAATTTTCATGCCTACAAACACTGATTCCGTCGAATGCGGCGACGTAGATCTGCGAACGATGTGACATGAGCAGGAAAGGCAATCTGACTTGGCGTATGATGTGCCGAATCCGGAGCCCAGAATTAGAGTTTCCGCTTGGGAGGTGCGTTCCATGTCGCGAAAAGTTGCGGACGTGTTGTGGGAAATGCTCGCTAACGCCGGTGTCAAGCGCTGCTATGGGATTGTTGGGGACGCTCTCAATCCTGTCATTGACGCGCTGCGCCGCAACGGCAAGATCGAGTTCGTCCACGTGCGCCATGAGGAATACGGTGTTTTTGCCGCCGTCGCCGAGGCCTACTTAACGGACAACCCAGTTGTGGTGTGTGGGACGGCCGGCCCCGGTGTCGTCCATCTGTTCAATGGGCTGATGGACGCGCGCAAGGAGGGAGCTCCGATTATCGCCATTGCAGGCGATGTGGAGACGAAGCTCATCGACACGGAGGCGCTCGAAGAGATCAATCCTTACAAGTTTTTCGAGACCGCATCTCTTTACACGGGGCGCCTCGTCAATCCTGAGCAGGCGCGAGCAATCATCAATACCGCGATTCTCACCGCCGTCATGCAAAAGGGACCGACTGTAATCTCAATTCCGGGCGATGTCGCTTCGGCTGATGCGGCCGACCAGTCCTCCGAAATCAGAATCCCCGCCGCACCGATCGTCCGGCCTTCGGATGCGGACCTCAGTCAGCTCGCGAAAATGATAAACGATGCGAAAAAAGTGGCAATTTTCGGCGGCGATGGCTGCAGGGATGCACGCGATGAGGTGCTCCAACTGGCAGAAAGATTGAAGGCGCCAGTCGGCTATTCATTCCGCGGCAAGCAGTGGTTGGAACATGACAATCCAAATGCAGTTGGCATGACCGGCCTGCTCGGTTACGGCGGAGCCTATGGTGCAATTCATGACGCCGACCTCCTGCTGATGCTGGGCACCGACTTCCCGTTCCCGGAGTTTCTCCCTGGCGATAGCGTGAAGAAAGTTCAGATTGACAAAAATCCGAAACACATTGGACGCCGGACGGCCGTTGATCTTGGCCTCGTCGGTGACATCAAGGCGACCGTCACCGCGGTGCTGAAGAGTGTGAGTGATAAGAACGACGCCCGCTTTCTCGACAAGCACGTCGCGGACACGAAATCCTTCGACGAGCTTCTGCAGCATTACGTCGTGAAGGGGCCTGGGATGAAGCCCATTCGTCCGGAATTCCTGGCTGCGACGCTGAGCGATCTCGCCGCTGAAGATGCCATGTTTTTTGCCGACACGGGCACGGCATGCATGTGGTTATCAAGACATATTAAAGGCGGCAGAAACCGCAGGCTGTTCGGTTCGTTTACATGGGCATCCATGGCCAATGCCGCGCCCAACGCGTTCGGCGCGCAATTGGCATATCCTGGCCGGCAAACGATCGCATTGTGCGGCGACGGCGGATTCACTATGCTCGCGCTGGGCGACTTGTTGACGCAGGTCGAACGAAAAGCTCCTGTCGTTCAGATCATTCTCAATAACGGATCCCTCGACTTCGTCAATATCGAGATGCAAGAGGCCGGCATTGTTCCCTTCGGCGTCCAATTCAAGAACCCCGATTTCGCCAAGGTCGCCGAAGCGATGGGCGCGAAGGGAATCCGAATCGAAGAGCCCAGCGACGTTCGGGATGGACTTGCTGCGGCACTGGCGCATAAGGGTGGCCCGGTCGTCGTTGACGCAGTCGTCGATCCGTTCGCTCTTTCGCTGCCGTCGCACGTTCCTTTGCACGCGGCCGCTGGCTTCACGCTTAGCCTTGCCAAACAGGTATGGAACGGCAAGATGGACGAAGTGATCAAGACGATCGAACGAAACGTCAGATTGATATGAAATCGCAGCCGAAGGGGATGCGCGTTCGCATATCGACTGGTTGAATCTACTTATGGCTTTCCTGCGGTCCCAAGTCATGCGCCCCCAATTGTGGATGGTCGTTATCTTCCTGTTGGGAGGTAGCCTTGAAAACAGAGGCTACCTGGCATCCTCGCAATTTTCAGGTGTCTCACCGCCGGTCGCCATCGCGCAGGGCGTGCGAACGGCGCCGCGTAAAGTCGCTGAAAATCCTTGGACAAAAAAAGAATGCGCGCAAGGAGTAGAACTGCGTCTGAGTTCGATGGAGCCAACTCAGGGCAGCTTGCAGTTCGTCGAAATCCGGAGTGCGAACCAACTGGCACAAGTTGAAGGTCAATGGGACGGCAACGAGATTCCATTCTGGCGCTCGGATAACGGCAGTGAGAGCGATTTCGATGTGCATAGAGCATTGCTCGGAATTGACCTCGAGCATGCAAGCGGAATGGCAGACTTCGTAGTTTCCACCAAGGCCGTTGAAGGCGAATCCTTCGCGTGCACCCTGAGTTTGGACGTGAAAGCGGGCCGGTTTGCCACTGAAAAGCTAAAGGTAGCGCCGCAGTTCGTAGAACCCAATCCGGAGCAGATTGCCCGTGCGGATGCGGAGCGCAAGCGCCTGCGTGAGATTTTTGCAACTGTGACGCCGGAAAAGTTGTGGAACGGGAAGTTTCGTATACCAATCGCAGGAGCAACCACGGGCGGCAATTTCGGAAAACGGAGAGTGCTAAATGGGCAGCCTTCCTCACCCCACTCCGGCGTAGATTTCGCGGCGCCTGCGGGTACGCCAGTGCATGCGGCACAAAGCGGCCGCGTAGTCCTCGCCGAACCGCTATATTTTTCTGGAAATACCGTGATCGTGGATCACGGCTTGGGCGTCTACACTTTCTACGGACATCTTCGTTCGTTCGACGTAAAGGCGGGTGATGCCATCAGTGTTGGCGGCCTTCTGGGAAAAGTGGGCGCCACCGGGCGAGCCACTGGGCCGCACTTGCATTGGGGATTGACAGTTAATCGCGCGCGGGTAAATTCGCTCGATATTGTAAAGTTGCTATGATTCGTAGGCCGCTCCTCAGCCGCGCAATCGACTTCGCCGTCCTGAAACCCTCCCTGTTTTTCAAGTTCATGGATAAGATTTTCGTAAAGTGCGAACTGGAATTCGGCAGGCAACTTGATTTCGCCGGATCGATCATCTCGACTTGAAGTGCTGCCGCCTTGATTCTCAGCCTGCCTGTGATGCCTGGTTAGTCGACAGATACCGGTTGCCCAGAATAAGCGGCCGGACTAGGATTGCCCCTCTCGCCATCGTCGCGGCAGGAATTCGCGGCGAAGGAGGTTTCCTTTGACACTCACTTGCGGTGCCGGCCGCACGCTCCTGCTGGCCGCAGTCTTCTTGTGCGGAACAGGCACATCCCTTGCGCAAACCGAGAGAACTTCCAGTTCAAGCACTCCAGGCCAAGCCATACCTGGAACCGTTGGAGTGAGCCCGTTCGCGGGCAGTGTGCCGGCAAAGCTGGTTCCGGGGGTGATTCCGCTTTCGTTGCAGGACGCCATCGACCGCGGATTGAAGCAAAATCTCGGGCTGCTGCTTTCGAATGCAGATATCCGTTCGGCCAGCGGCCAGCGCTGGGAGCAATTGAGCGCTCTCTTGCCGCACGTGAATGCGGAGCCCTATGTCGAGGAATCGGAGATCAATCTCGCCGAGCTCGGTCTCAAAAGCCTCGGCGGAATCCAAATTCCGCCATCCGTCGGCCCCTTTTCATTTTTTGATGCCCGTGCAACCGTGACTCAGTCTTTGTTTGATTGGAAGTCCATTAACGCCACTCGTGCGGCCAGCCAGAGCCTGAAGTCCGCTGAATATACCAATAAAGATGCGCGCGATCTCGTTGTGCTTGCTGTGGGCTATACCTATTTGCAGGCCATCGCCGACGAAGCCCGCATCGAAACAGCGGAAGCGCAAGTCAAGACCGCGCAGGCACTCCACAATCAAGCAGCGGACCAGTTGAACGCAGGCACGTCGCCGGAAATCGATGAGCTGCGCGCCAAGGTCGAGCTCCAGACCCGCCAGCAGCAATTGATTCAAGCGAAAAACGACTTCGCCATACAAAAACTGACTGTAGCACGCGTGATCGGCCTGGCTCCCGGGCAGGAATTCGAATTAACCGACAAGTCGCCCTATCAGCCGTTCGAGGGAATCACCGTTGATGACGCTCTGAAACGCGCATACGCTTTTCGTTCCGATTACCAGGCGGCTATGACCGACATCCGCGCAGCCGAATTCCTTCGCAAGGCCGCTCTGGCCGGCTATCTCCCTTCGCTTGCATTCAACGCGGACTATGGCACGGCGGGAGCGCATCCTTCCACAGCAACGCAAGTTTCGGACGTGCGCGGAACTTTGACGATTCCCATCTTTCAAGGGGGCAGCGTTCACGGTGACGTGTTGCAGGCTGATGCAAAACTCGAGCAGAGCCGCGAACGCCTCGAAAATCTCCGCGCGCAGATCGACTCAGACGTCCGCGCGGCTCTGTTTAATCTGCAATCGTCGGCCGAACAAGTCAACGTGGCCCGCAGCAACATTGATTTGGCGGAAGAGACTCTGACCCGGTCGCGGAATCGTTTCAGTGCGGGCGTTACCGATACCGTGGAGGTGGTGCAATCGCAAGAGGCGGTCGCTAGCGCCCATGAACAATACATCTCGAGTCTCTACAGCTATAATTTTGCAAAAATTTCCTTGGCTCGCGCTCTAGGGGTTGCTGAAGAGAGCGTCAAGGATTATTTCAAAGGAAAATGAATATGGCGGACGAGACCTCATCGCGCTCGGTGCCTGACGCAGGTAAAAAATCCCCGATCGAGCCGTCGCCCTTGAAGGGCGCTGCGTACGCGTCGCCCGTGTCCAATAGCACCCGGCGCCGAAGATACATCTTGATTCTGATCGGCGTACTCGTGCTGATTGTTGGCGGCGTATTTTTGTGGCGCTACCTCAGCAGCTATGAATCGACCGACGACGCTGCGGCGGATGTTCATCTGTATCCGGTCAGCGCGCGTGTTTCCGGATACGTGGTGAAAGTCAACGTCGAGGACAATCAGTGGGTGCAGCAGGGCGCCGTTCTGGTTGAGATCGACCCGAAGGACTATGAGGTTGCGGTCGCTGAGGCGCAAGCCAATCTGGACAGCGCCGTAGCGACAGCCGAATCGCTGAATATCACCGTCCCCATTACTTCGGTGAACACCTCGAGCCAACTGAAGTCCGCTACGTCGGACATCGACAATGCCGATGCCGGAGTCATCGCCGCCGAAAGGCAAGTCACGGCCGCCCATGCCCAACTCGAAGCGGCGGAAGCGAACGATGTGAGAGCGCAAGACGATCTCCATCGCTACAAGCTTTTAGTCGACACTCGAGACGTGTCCCAGCAGATTTACGATCAAGCGTTGGCCACGGCGAAATCCACTGCCGCGTCGGTCGCGGCAGCCCGTGCCAACGAATCCGCCGCGCAACAATTCGTGCAACAAGCCAAAAGCCGCCTGGTGCAGGCAGATGCAAATCACCAATCCGCGGAGACCGGTCCGCAGCAGGTGTCGTCCACCCGGGCTCGCGTGCGCGCGGCGATCGCCGATGTGGAGCAACGACGCGCGCTCCTCGAGCAAGCTGAGTTGAATTTGCAATACACCAAAATCTTTGCGCCAGTTACGGGCGAAGTGAATAAAACAGTTGTCG
Source organism: Acidobacteriota bacterium (assembly GCA_003152355.1). GTDB lineage: Bacteria > Acidobacteriota > Terriglobia > Acidiferrales > UBA7541 > Palsa-147. The sequence continues at coordinate 29,527 of PMAA01000205.1, forward strand.
TCGGGTTGAACGTTCAACCTGGGCAGCAACTCCTGACCGTTGTGCCCCTAAATGACGTGTGGGTCACCGCCAATTTCAAAGAGACGCAGCTGAAGCACATGCGAGTCGGACAGAAAGCGGAAATCCACGTGGATTCGAGCGGCCGAAAATTAAAAGGCCACGTAGACAGCATCGCGGGGGCAACGGGCCCCCTGTTCAGTTTGCTTCCGCCGGAGAATGCTACCGGCAACTACGTGAAAATTGTGCAAAGGATTCCGGTAAAGATCGTCCTCGAGCCGGGCCAGAACCAAGATCGTCACCTCCGTCCAGGAATGAATGTGGTGCCGGACGTGTACCTCCAATGAGTTCCGCTGCTCCGACAATCGATCAGGACGCCTGGCGGCCCAAATACAATCCTTGGCTGATTGCTGTTGTCGTGGCGCTGGCAGCCTTCATGGAGGTCCTCGACACCAGCATCGCCAACGTGGCCCTGCCGTACATGGCCGGGAACCTGGGAGCGAGCAACGATCAAAGTACGTGGGTGTTGACGTCTTATCTCGTCTCGAATGCCATCATCCTGCCAATTAGCGGCTGGCTCGCGGGCGCCTTGGGACGGAAGCGCTTCTTCATGGGCTGTTTGGGTATATTCACTGTGAGTTCTTTGCTTTGCGGAATAGCGCCGAGTCTCGGGCTGCTTCTTCTCTTCCGCGTGTTGCAAGGCGCGGGCGGCGGAGGGCTGCAGCCGATGGCTCAGGCCATTCTCGCAGACACTTTTCCGCCGCATCAGCGAGGTTTGGCGTTTGCGTTGTATGGAATCACGGCGGTCACCGCGCCCACGATCGGACCAACCTTAGGCGGGTGGATCACCTTCAACTATTCCTGGCGGTGGATTTTTTTTATTAATCTGCCGGTCGGGCTCGCTACATGGTTTCTTGTGCGGCGGTTTGTCGAAGATCCGCCGTATCTAAAACGGCTCAAAACGGCCGGCGTTAAGCTGGACTACATTGGCATCGCTCTTCTGACTCTGGGTATCGGGGCGTTGCAAGTACTGCTCGACAAGGGGCAGGAAGATGATTGGTTTGGGTCGCACTTCATTACGACATTGGTTGTCGTGGCCACCGTATGTCTGATCTCGCTGGTTGTTTGGGAGTGGTTTCAAAAGGCGCCGATCATTGACGTCCGCATGTTCAAGAGTTTTAACTTCGCCAGTGCGAGTTTGATGATGTTCATACTGGGAATCTTGTTGTTCAGCAGCCTGGTCCTGATGCCGCAGTTCCTCCAGACTCTTTTGGGCTACACGTCCCAACTGGCCGGGCTAGCGCTTTCGGCTGGAGGCCTTGTTTTGCTGTTTGAGATGCCAATCATGGGCAAACTCACAACGATGTTTCAGGCACGCTACCTGATCGCCTTCGGCTGGCTATCATTATCTATCGCCATGTTCTATTCCACGAAGCGGATTGACTTACTGATTAGCTTCGGCGCCGCCACTTGGTTGCGCATCACCCAGGTAATTGGTTTGGGGTTTCTGTTCGTGCCTATTACGCTAGTGGCTTACATCGGAATTTCGCCGGAGAAGAACAATGCGGTCGCGGGAATCGTCAATTTCATGCGCAATATTGGCAGCAGCGTCGGAACCTCTCTGGTCACCACATTGGTCGCGCGGCGCTCGCAGTTCCATCAAGAGATCTTGGGGGATTACGTTCGCGCCGGAAGCTCGAATCTGCAAAACGCCGTCAGCGGCTTGACCCAACGCTTGGCGAATTCCGGTCTAAGCACGCATGATGCTCAGATACAGGCGTTTGCCAGGATCTATCAAGAGGTCCAAGCGCAGGCCGCGAGCATGGCATACATTGATACCTTCATGGTCCTTGCCATCGGAGCAGCGATCATGTTCTGTCTTAGTTTTGCTTTGAAGAAGAATGATCCCGGCGGTGGCGCGGCAGTCGAAGCGGGTTAAGCGGCGTAAACTGATATGCAATGGAGGACGTGCAGCGAATCGTTGGCGTCGAGCCTTCCATGATCAAAATCGTCACAATTGAACGGGAGTACGGATGCGGTGGAGGCGAGATCGCTCATTCGCTCGCGATGCAGTTGGGCTGGAAGCTGTGGGATCAGTTGCTGACCGAGGAGATCGCCAGGCTTGCGAATTGCCCCAAAGCCGTCGTTGAAGTTCGAGAGGAACGCACCGATCCGCTCTACTATCGGCTCTTCAAATCCTTTTTGCGCGGAAGCTATGAAGGCAGCCTCAATGCGCACAAGCTCAACGTAGTTGACAGCGAAAGCATTTTGAAAATTACGGAACGAGTCGTTCAGCACGCCGCTAAGACCGGAGACTCTGTCATCGTCGGACGCGGTTCACAGCATTTTCTCAGGAATCGCCCGGACACGCTGCGTGTATTTCTTTACGCTCCGAGAGAAAATAAAGTGCGGCGCCTCCTGGCTCGCGGCAAGAGTGAGCACGAAGCCCAGCAGCTCGTTGATACCGTTGACGGCGAGCGCCACGATTTCATCCAGAAATATTTCCACGTCGAATGGCCTGACCGCGCCGTTTACCACGCCATGATCAATACCGCGATCGGTGATGAAGCCGTCGTTCACATGATTCTGGATTTCATGAAAACCATCGACGTAAGAGTCACAGACTGACTCCAGAATCGAGAGCGAGGCGTGCCATACCTACCTGAAGAGCATCCATTTGACGAAGACGGGGCTGGCAGTTCCCGTTTTGAATGAGCTCGCGACAATACCTCTAGACCTGCGGGATCGCCGGCATGGTTGCGACAAACTGCAAATCAACCTGCTGCGCACCTGACCAGGCAAACTGGAATAGAGCGGGCCCTTTGATGCAAATCGCACAGAAAGTCCTATCACCTAAGTACCTGTCTGTAGTCACACGATAGTACTGGTTGTTTGAACCAGATGGGCTCTTTCATGTGTTCATTGCATCTCGTACGCTCTAGATAAGAGAGGTAACGGGCTATGATTCTCGCGGCTGTAGTGATGCTGTTCCAAATGCAAGCGACATCCCCTAAGGCAGAAGCGAACCGGTCAGAGGCCGTCTGGTATGCCGAGAATATTTCCACGCCTGCACCTTTCGGCGCGTTCGCCCCAGTCGTTCCGTCGTCCGGAACGCCGAGCGCTCGACTCGCGGAAGATGGCATCCATTTCGTGAACCTTCCCGACAACGACGGAACAAAGCCGACACCGAAGGCGACGCCCGTTTTCCCCGACGCGAAAACTCAGTTTCTTTCCGGAGTTTACATCCCGGATCACTTCGAGCCGCTGCCGCCGCTTCCCGACAAACATTACGACGCCGTGAAATCCGGCGGGTACAAGCGGCTCTACCTCGGCATCGCGCAATCGAGCACGGGGAAGTTCAATCGAGCACGACGACGTTTGAAGCTTGGACGGCCAACCGAGGAAACGGCCGCAGGAAGCCCGGAGCGCGATGCCCCGAGTTCGCCTGGCCAAATCACCGTCGCGTCTGAATAGAGTCCTAAGAGAATCAATCGCAAAATGGGCACGTCCTCAGATTCCATGCCGCCTCGATAAATCCGTTCATGCGGAGTTTTTCATAGTTCAAGCCCGCCGCCAATTCAGGGAATTCTGCAACCTGCGGAAGAGAGGCATGAGGCGCGCCGTTCCGAATCGCTGGTGAGGGGTGCTCGGTTCACCTATTCGATCTGGGTGAACGGAGCGTGATGGCAGCTATTGCACTTGGAGCGTCGCGTTCAAAGGAGTTTCGCTGGAGGATGGACCGGCAAAGATCTTGTAGGCGCCTGGAAATAGATTCCAAGCATTTGTTCGCTCATCGAAGACGGATATCATCTGCGGATCGACGGCAACTGTTACGGTCTTGGACTCGCCCGGGGCAAGCTTGATCCGCTGCCATCCCACGAGACGCTTGAACGGTTCACCGGCAGCCTCCGGAAGTGTCGCGTACACCTCCGCGATTTCGGTGCCGGCACGCTTGCCGAGGTTCTTCACAGCAAAACTTACGGTCCGCTGTGCATTGTCGGTCTTCAGGTCGGAGTAGGTATAGGTTGTGTAGGACAGCCCGAACCCGAATGGAAACAGCACTTCCTTGTGCTCGGACTCGTACCACTTGTAGCCGACCTTGAGGCCCTCGTCGTAGTGCACAGTGTAGTTGGATTCGATGTGCGTGCTTCCATTCACCGCGCCGGTGCCTTGCCCCAAGTCTTCTGAAGAAAGTGGCGGGATGGCCGGATGCGGCAAATCGGCATCGCTCGTTGGGAAGGTTATTGCGAGTTTGGCGGAAGGGTTCACGTCTCCGGCCAGCACGTTGGCAAGAGCCTTATGACCTCTGCTACCCGCGTACCATGCTTCCACGATGCCGCTAACCTTTCCGATCCAAGGCATCGTCACTGCCGTGCCAGTTTCAAGAACAACAATTGTGTGTGGATTCGCTGCCGCCACTTGCTCGATCAACGCATCCTGTTTGTCGGGAAGTGAAAGGGTGGTCACGTCCATGCCTTCCGACAACCATTGGTACGCAAAAACGATAGCGATATCGGCGCGTTTAGCCAGAGCTGCGGCGGCCATTGGGTCTTGGCCCGAGTCGAACTCTATTTTCGCATTCGGAATCTTTTCCTGCAGAGCCTTGAGCGGCGACGTGGGGAACCATATGTGATCCTGCCAGTGAGTAGCACCCTTCCCTGGAGGCGCAATCGCATTGCCGCCGGGCGGGTCTACTTGTGCTGAACCGCCTCCAGAAATCATTCCCACGTCAGCGTGTCCGCCGATTACCGCGATGCTCTCGGTCGTAGTCGAGTCTAACGGCAGGATCGCTTTCTCGTTCTTGAGAAGCACGATGCTGTTTTCTTCCAGATGCTGGGCGATTTCCAGCCCGCCTTCCACATCGATGACGCCCTTCTCGATGGGATTGTCCACAATGCCGGAAAGGAACTCGGCATACAGAACTCGGCGCGCATGGTCATCGATATCAGCCATGGGCACCTTGCCCGCCTTGACTGCCTTCGCTAGCTCCGACCCAAAGTAATCGGCCATGGGTTGTTCCTGGTCCAAGCCCGCTGCTGAAGCCTTCTCGGTGCTGTGTGTACCGCCCCAATCGGAGATGACGAAACCCTTATATCCCCATTCCGTCTTAAGAACTTCGTGCAGCGTGTAGGCGTTCTCACATGCGTAGTCGCCGTTAATGCGGTTATAGGAGCACATTACCGCGCCTGGGTTCGCGATCTTGATACCGATATGGAAGGCGAGAAGATCGCTCTCCTGCATGGCGCGTTTGGAGATGATCGAATTCACGATATTTCGACCGGTCTCCTGGTCGTTGACGGCGTAATGCTTAATGTCGCCAATGACGTGCTGCGCCTGCTCGCACTTCATGAGATTTCCAACCATTGTTCCGCCGAGCAGCGGATCTTCTCCGGCGTACTCGAACGTGCGCCCATTGCGCGGCTCCCGCGTTATATTTACGCCTCCGCCCAACGTCATATTGAACCCCTGGGCTCGCAGCTCGCGACCGATCATCGCCCCGTACTCGCAGGCGCCCTGCGGATCCCAACTCGAAGCGGCCGCAAGAGTGGATGGAAGTGCCGTCGAGTAGCGGCCATTCTTTCCGCTGTCGCGAATCCCATAAGCGGCGTCGGAAATGAAGATTGGGGGGATGCCTAACCGCTCCACTCCTTCAACGTAGCCTGCGCCTCCGTTCGCCAGATGAGTCAAAGGCATCTGCCATTGAGAAGCATGTGCCATACCGTTGCCGTGCAAGAGCGCAATTTTCTCTTCCAAGGTCATCTGCTTCAGAACCATCTCGGCCCGCTCTTCGGGAGAGAGGTTGGAGTGCATCCAGGGCTGCTTGGTGTCCTGAGCGATGCCGGAACGTGCGCCCCCGATAAAACACATCGTTCCTGCGAGTACACAGACCGCCCGCAACTGGGCTCGCCTAAAATTCTGAACCTGCATATGTCTCCTGCTTTGCTCAACCATCTCTAAGCTGTGTGATTTGCCCCACTAGCAAGTTCTGAACACAAGAACGCTACGCTCGCCAGTCTTATTTCGCGTCAGGATTCGGGATCATCCGATCACGGATGATCGCGGGGAGTTCGTGGCAGGCCGCGATGAACTGGCGAAGAGTCCGCCTGGTTGAGCCGAACGAGTCGAACTCATCCATCGAGAGACCCTCTTCCGCGTACGCGCGCTGGAAATCCGGGAATTTCAGCAAAAGCTCATCCACAATTTTTGGATCGACGGGATTGGCGATCCGAGGGATGACCTCGACATCACTCGAGTTGAAACGAACCTGCCATTTGTGCGGAGGAGAAATCACGACATCTCCGCCGATGAATTCGCTCCAGTGCATATGGTTGCGGAATGCCGCAGAGAGTAGCCGGATGCGATATCCACGCTCACGAAAGATTTGGTAGGTCTTCTTGAAGGCGGCGACTCCAGCCCACTCGAGATATCCGGGATCGGTCGTGATTGATTCCATTTCTGCCTGAACCTTAAGCCAGTCGTCGAGTCGTCCCACCATGATCGTGCACACGGGCCCCATCGAGGAAATATCGTTGCCGGCACCTTGCCGGCGCTTTAGACCGCGCTCGACCGCTTCCGCGACGGCGACGCACTGCGGAACTGTAAAACAAACCGTGGCATTGATGCTGATGCCCCGATAGGTGGCCTCTTCAATGGCTGCGATACCTGCTTTGGTGACAGGAATTTTTACAATCATGTTTGGCGCCAAGGCGTCGAATCTCACGGCTTGCGCCACAATCGCTTTGGCATCGCGGTGGAAGCGAGGGTCCGTCTGAATCGAGAGCCTGCCGTTGATCCCGCGGTGCTGTTCGAAGACCGGCATCAAAAGCTCCGCTGCTTTGATCGAAATTTCTTCGACCACCCTCCAGGCGATTTGGTCTTCTGTGGCGAGCGGCATCTCTTCGATGAGTTCGTCAATGCGATCCTTCCAGAGATGCATTTCCTTCTTCAATATTTCACAGACGATAACTGGATTGCAGGTGGCTCCAACCGCGCCATGATCGAGCGCATAGTTTAATTCCTGGAGAGAGGCGGAATCGTTCCAGAGGCAGGTGGGGGTCGTCTGGGTCATTTCGAAGAGCGGGCTCTTGAATTTTACGAGTTGTTTCATCGGATCCACCACCCGCTGCCCGATCGCAGCTGCTGCGGCGCCGAATCACGGGAAGCAGCGGCCCTCTGTGAACAAGAAATCGAATCGGCGTCCAGATTCCTGCGCGCCACCGAAAGTATACATCCAATACTTTGCAAGACAATGATTTCCCGAAACGTTTTGGTTTTGGCTTTATGGCGGTTTCTAGTAAGCTCCTGATTTACAAACCTAATGACTCCGTCTCTGAAGGGCGCGACGAGGAAAACTGGGTTGAGGTCAAAAGCGAATCGCGTAAAACGCCACGTTACAATTCGCGAAGTGGCCAAGGCGGCGGGCGCTTCCGTCTCCACAATCTCCGCAGCACTGAACAATTCAGACTATGTCAGCACGGACATGCGCAGCCGAATTGATGAAGCGATCAAGACGCTGCGATATTTCCCGAATGATCTCGCACGAGGCCTTCGCCTTCAGAAAACACACTCCATTGCAATCGTCGTCCCCGATCTGTCAAACAACTTTTATATCGAGCTTGTGCGTGGTGCGAAAGACTACTCGGCTTCAGCGAATTTTACCGTCCTGATCGGAGATTCCCGAGAAAGTTGGGAAGAAGAGCGCAATTACCTTGAGTCGTTTCACCGGCGTCGCGTTGACGGCATCGTGCGTGTCCCCGCCATTAACGCAGTCGGCGGGAAAGCCAAATCGTTCCTCGGAAATCTTCCGGTGGTTTACGCGGACCGCTACCCGCTTGTCCGCGATCCATACATCGGAAGAGTGGGCGTGGACAATACCGGGGCAGCCGAAAGTGCCACACGCTACTTGCTGAGCCTTGGCCACCGGGATATCGGAATCATCGCAGGAGATGCTTCGAGCGGAACTTCGGTGGACAGGCTGCAGGGATTTTTGAGCGCGATTCGTAGTGCGAAAATCCGTCAGGACCGCTCGATGATTCATGCCGGGCACAACGATATGGAAAGCGGCCATTTTCACGCGATGCAGCTATTGACGCGCGGCCAGCGCCCAACGGCAATTTTCTGCACCAACAACATGATGGCATTGGGCGCGCTGGCAGCCATACAGGAGATCGGTCTCGCGTGCCCCGACGAGGTCAGCCTGCTGGGATTCGACGATTTTTATTGGGCGACGCTGCTACGGCCGAGGCTCACCGTGGTGCGCCAACCCGCGAGAGAAATAGGAATGATTGCCGCGAGACTCTTGATCGATCATATCGAAGGACGAGTGAGCGTTCCCACTCCAGCCGTACTCAAGACACAACTGATAGTGCGAGATTCCTGCTGTCCCCCGAGAAAAATATAAGCGCGGAGGCTATGCTCTTTTTCGGAGTGCTAGCCATTTGGCGCAGAGCGGCCGTGGGCTTGGTCGAGCGGCCATGTTTTGACGGCCCGCGCCCGAAGAAAATACGCGCCCAATCCCAATACTAAAAGAATGCCAGCAGTGCCGAGATTCTGGCGTTGTTCCGGCGCGCTCGCGACAAAGATCCACCCTACAAGTGCAATGAGCGCCGGCACGGGATAAAGCCACATGCCATAGGGACGCTGGATTTCTGTGCGATATTTGCGCATGGCGAACACGGCGAATATCTGAGGGATGAACTGAAACACAATCTGAATGATCATTAAAGCTGAGAGCAGCCGCTCCAGCGAAAACCAGCAGAGTGGAATGGCCATCGCATTGATGGCGATAAGTGAAACGGTTGGAAAGCGGCCCGTGGAATGGACGCGGCCGAACATCTTAAAAAAGTTTCCCTCCGCGCCGGCGGCATAGAGGATTCGAGTGAGACCCAGGCTCAAGCTGAAAATCCCCCCGAGAGTCGCGACCAGAATGAGGCATGTCATCACCGAGGCCGCGCGTGAGCCGTACAACTTTCCGATGAAATCCGACACCACCGCGTGAGAGACGGCGGCTTCGCGCCATGGAATCGTTCCGATAATCACCTCGCTCATTAACAGGTAAAGGACAGCGATGATCAGAACCGAGAACACAATGGCTCTGGGAATATTCTTCGCGGGATTTTTGACTTCGCCTCCGAGGTAGGTGATGTTGTTGTACCCGCCATAGTTATACATCGCGAATAAGGTGGCCCCCGCCAAACCGTAGAAAAACGATTTGGAGAGATGAAACGCGCCAGGCGGAAAATCAAATACCATCTTCGTGTTGATGTGTATTACGCCGGAAACGATTACCCAAAACATCGCGACCAACACCACGCCCAACATGACAACCGAGTAACGTCCCACCGATTTGATGGGACGATACAAAAGGAATGTGACGAGCACACAAATGGATGCGGCGATGGCGCCGACGCCAACGTGACTTAATCCAGGAAAGAAATAATGGGTATATTCGGCGAAGCCGACGCAGGCCCCCGAAATGGATAGTGGACCGACAAAAATTGTTTCCCATAGGAAGAGGAAAGAGAATAATTGGCCCCAGGCGCGGGAGTTGAAGGCCTCGCGAAAATATATATACGCCCCGCCGGCCCCGGGCATCGCGGCGCCCAGTTCGGCGTAAACCATCCCATCGCAGACGGAAAACAATGCTCCGAGAAACCATCCGAGCACAGCCTGCGGCCCGCCCATCGCGGAAAGTATCACTCCGATGGTGATGAAAGGGCCGATGCCAATCATCTCCAGCATGTTTACGGCGGTGGACTGGACCAAGCCCATGCCGCGAACAAGTTTTTCGGAAGGTCCCGCGATGTCGGCGGGAAGATGCGGTGCAGGGTTTTCGGTCACGTCACGCGTCCTGGACACACGCTGTATCGATTATCGAGCGCGCACTATAGCAGCGTGATTCGGCACGGACAAGGAGAGAAGTGCCAATGTACTGAAACGTTTCGGCATTAATCCGCCTCGGGACGTTTGACGGGTGGGAGAAAACACAAACGATCTCGCTAAGAAATTGGGAGTGGACAAGCCGCGGGAAATTACGTTAGCGTTCGAGCGATTTTTGTAAAACGAGGGCATATGGTGCAGCTCACGAGAAGGGATCTAGTGCTGTCAGGGTTGGCGCTCCCCGGGATCGCGGCCACATTTTACAGAGGCGCTCCGAGCGACGACGCTCACCTAAAGCCGAAACGATTCGAGGAAACCGCCGGATTTGAAATAGCCGATGTTGTGGCCACTCATCCCCTGGCGATTTTGCCGCTGGGAAGCCTGGAATTCCACGGCTCCTCGACAATTGGTTGAAGCACGATGAAGTGCCCGGGAGTTGGTAGACGTAGCGGAATCTAGAAGCGTCTGTTTCGCGGAAGGCGGAGATTCGTTACTCCGTTCGTCTCTGATCTTCTCATCCTGCGACGTCCGGCCACTCCGACCGGCCCGCAATCCAGCTTCCTACGTCAGGGATTTTGCCCCGTGGCATAAACCTTAACCCAGTGGTTCCGTATCCGCGCCTTGATCTGTTTTCCCTTCAAGTCGGCGACGATCAGATCGGAATCCTGCAAGGGCATGTGGCAATCAATGCAGTTCTCCCGAATTTTCGCACCCAACTTCGCAAATTCGCCGCATTCCCGATCCTTGTGGCACTGCAAGCATTTTGCCGAATATGACGCCGCAGCGCGTTCTGGTGCATGCACGTCATGGCATGTCGTACACGTCATCTGCGAGTTTTGGTAGCAGCGGCTTTTTTGCGTTAGCGCCACTTGATTTCCGTGCACGTCAACGCGGGCATCCGCATTGGGGTGCGGCAGTCTGAAGTAATTGTCCAGTTGCTGTCCCGGAACGTATGAAAACGCGGGCACAATGAGTTGCCCGATCCCGCCATGACATTGCGCGCACACCTCGATTTGCCGATCGCGTGGCAGGCTCGCCGGGTTGACGATGGAATGAGTGCCCGAAAAAACCGCAGTAGGGTTCAATCGCTCGTTCTCCGCATGCTCTCGACCCGGCCCGTGGCATCTCTCACACGAAATGCCGAGCACAAAGTCCGTCTTTCTATAATAGTTTTCGGCATTCTCTGATGGAAGCGACTCAAAATACGTGGCGTGGCACTGTAGGCATTCCGGAACAATCGGCCTGTCGAAATTCGCGATCCCATCAGTGTATCCCGGGCTATTTGTCCACCCTTTCAACTCGCTCCAATAAGATACGGGCAATTGAAAAAGCTGATTCCCCTTCCAATACAAATAGGTCTGACCTTTTTCTCCCGACCCCGTAACGATATCGATTCGCTCCGTTCGAGTTTTCTCGTCCGGCGGCTGCCAGAATACGGCCGTCTCGTAAAACCCACTTTCTTTCTCATCCATGCGGAAATGCAGATCTGGATCGCTGGTCCTGAGAATATTCGCGCCATCTGTAAATTTGCCCAAGATGGAATCCTTGGTGGGCAGCTGGGATGTTAGATGGTGCCCGGTGCGCGCATACGTATCACCGATCTCTTGGTGGCACCCCCGGCAAGCCGCGTCTCCCAAAAAGTTAGTGCGAGCGGCCGATTCTCCATCGTTAACCTGTGCAATGGCACGGCCGGGACTGGAAGGTTTAGTCTGCTGAGGTCTCGCAGCTGTCCTGCTTGCGAAGGTGAGAGCAGCTACGCAAGCCACCGCCATCAGCATGCCGATCAGCCTTCGTGTCGCCATCGAGATTCGCTCCCGCGCCATTACGTTAACTGATTTCGCATTCGCTCTCAATCCGAACACAGAGGGGCTGCTCCGCGGCGCGTGGCATCCGCCATACAATCAACACGGAGAAAAAATTATCGGTTCGACGGCTGAGAAGAGGCGGACTAGTCGGGAATTTCCTTTTCCGGGAGTATCCCGGACGAAATCTCCAACGGACGATTCAAGATCCGTTCCCAAGAACGTGGATTTCGCGAATAGAATACAAGAGTCTCTCGGATCGAAAAACCGTCGCCGGTTGTTCGGTGCAAACAGAGACGTTTGGGAGGTAGGGAGATGTACCACGGACTCGCGAAGTAGTTCGGCGTGGACAAGCCGCGAGGTCTTACGCTAACGTGCCAGCGGTTTTGTGGATCAGGACATGTGGTGAAGCCTGCAAGTAGGGATATCCTGGTGGGAGGGCTCGCTCTCCCCTGGATCGTTGCATACTACCAAGACACTCCCAGAGACGACACTTCAGAGCGGGAACGATTCGAAGAGACTGCGGGTACGAAGGAGAGATCCGATTCGCTGGCTGAGGGAGCAGACACAAGCGATAACCGTGACGACGAGCGAGATCTTATGGCGACCGGCCTTGTACGCAGGCGTCTTCTTGCTCTGCTGTTTCACGCTTGCTCTTGGTGCGCAACAGAGCCAATCCTCGCAGCAAACACACTCACCTCAATCTTCTGAGACGCTTGCTGAGGCGCGATCGTATCTCTCTCAGGGAGATACGCAAGACGCAATACGGATTCTCTCCAGTTATCTCCAAACTCGGCCTAAGGATGCTGCCGCACGGATTTTGCTCGGCCAAGCGTACGCCAGCGTTGGGCAGAACGACCGCGCCGAGAAAGAGTTCCAAACCGTTTTGCAATCCGCGCCTGAAAATTACGTCGCGTCGGCGGCACTCGGCGAGATCTATGAACTCGGGGGCCAGCCGGAAAAGGCTGAGGCAATGCTGGCGCGCGCGGCGAGGGACAGTCACGGTGACCCACGGATTCGCATAGAGTGGGCGGTCGTTCTGTCGCGCCTGCATAAATACAAAGAGGCTCAAAGCGCGTTGGCAGGCGTTTCGTCACCAAGTGCCCCCGAAGAACGCATCAGATACCACCGTCTGAAAGCGTCCGTCGCTCTGGGACTTGGAGACCCGCAAGTCGCTGCTTCGGAAATGGAAAAGGCTCTGGCTCTAGATCCAACGAATCCCGGCCTGGTCATAGCGACAGCCGTAGCAGACGTTCAATCGGAAAACTGGCAACGCGCAGCAAGCCTGACAGAGCCACTATTCTCCAGTACGCACGATCCGCAAGTCGGCCTGGTTTTCCTGGAAGCACAATTGGGCATGCATGCCGAATTTCATCCCACCCTCGAACTGCTTCGCTCGACGCAACTGTCTACCGAAGCGGAGTTGATTTTTCGGCAGCGTTTGGCGGAACTCCTGATCTCTCACGGAGAATTTTCCGATGCTATTGACGAGCTTAGGGTGGCGGCCGACCTCGATCCAGGACGCCCTGAAGCGCGTTTCAACCTGGCTCTCGCGCAGTATAAGGCGGGCCGTCTGGATGACGCATTGGCGAGCACGGAAAAGTGCAAGGAACTCGGCGACAACGCCGATCTCGAAGACTTGCTCGGAGACATTCAAGAGGCCCGCGGAGACAACTTGGCTGCGGTAAAAAGTTATCAGGCTGCCGTGGCGCTGGCTCCGAACGAGGAAAAATATCGGCTCTCGCTCGCAGTGGAATTGATCCGCCACGGTAACTTCGACGCTGCCAGGATCGTTCTCAAACAGGCGGAAGATTTCGAGCCCAAGTCGTGGCGAATACAACTCGCACTCGGCATGGTTGAATATTTCTCAGGAACAGACGAAGAAGCGACCCGGTATCTCCTGCATGCGGCCGAACTGGCTCGCGATCCCGAGCCCGCGTTGCGCTATTTGGGAGACATTCAGATGGTCCGGGCATCCACCCCCGATCCCGAGGCGATTGCAAAACTATGTGACTATGCAGACCACCAACCAAAGGACGGCCACATGCAGTTCTACTGTGGCGGCGTGCTTTTTCGGCGGGACTCCGTCTCTGGCGACAAAACGCACTCTAGCGAAATTCTACGGCACCTTCACGCTTCGGCTGGTCTTCTCCCAAAAGACGCCTCGCCGCATTGCCAACTGGGCAAAGCTTATCGATGGTTGGACCAATGGCAAGAGGCACTTGGCGAATCCGAAATCTGCGCACGCATGGACCCGGACTCCGCGGACGCGCATTATCGTTTGGCTCAAATTTATGAGCACGTGGGACAACGGGAGCTAAAGAACAAGGAAATAAAACTCTACGAGGCCGCCTCAACGCGCGTCGCCGACGAGAACGCGCGGCGCGATGCGACAATGAAAACATTTCTCTTCACCATTCAGAATCAAAAGGAGACACCGGACCATAAGTAAGTAAATATGTTCCGGCGTCAAACCAATTCGCACTCTTCGCAGCTCAGTCATCGACCGGAGCTTATCGCTGCGGTGGTGGTATTTGCGGGCCGAGATTGAGAACTCATCAGCTGAGGATTCTTCCCAAGACTAACCATGTTGGCGAAAAGGCGATATGCGCCGGGCACACCCTCTGGCAACTGGCGGTAAAAGGCGTAGGCATTGTAGATATACACACCCTTCCCGTGTTTCGCATAAAGGAGGCCGCCTTTTTGGGGAGCTTGGCCAGGGTCGTGGGTTTCTAGTAACGGCAGATAGGCTGAGTCCCAACTCTCAAGGAATTTCGAGCCGCGCTCTTCCACCCAATTTTCAAAGTCCTTACTGGTGATCTTGTTGGGCCAAGTGAAAATGGGATTTGTCGGCGCCAAGATTTCCACCTTGGAATTTTCGTCGGTAACTTCCTCCGGGTTGTTGCCCATTTTATAGGGATATGGTCCGTAGTTGTGATCGTACTCCGGCGTATTGTATTGCACGATCACCACGCCGCCGTTCTTCACATACTCGAGGATGCGCCCATTATTGATCTTGAGATCCTCGCGCGCGGCATAAGTGCGCACTCCAAGAATGATGGCGTCAAATTTTGAAAGATTGCCGCTGACGAGGTCTTCCGGGGAGAGGAAATGAACGTTGATGCCTAAGTTCTCGAGAGACTGAGGAACGTCGTCGCCGGCGCCCACAATGTATCCCACATTCAGATCCGGCGCGACCTTCACGTCAACTCCGGAAGTCCGGTATGTGGAGGCGCGATAGAGATTGTAGGGACGCAATCCGGCATATCCAATCGTGTGATAGCCCTCTTTGTAATCGTGGCCGTCGTACGTCGCGACCGCCGTAATTGCATAAGGCTTTTCCATGAGCTTCATGGGCGTGACGTGGAAAGTGAGTGACTGGTCGTCCCCGTCTTTCGACGTTGAGAATTCTTCCTCGGGCGCTTTCCAGCCTTCCGGTAAGTCGAGTTTGACCGTTCCCTTTGCAGGACCTTTCACGTTGCTGTGAATGCTCACCGTCACTTCAAAGGATTTCGCGTCCAGCGGAACAATTCCTGCCTGCGGCGAGATCGAAACCGAAATGGCCGGGCCTACGATCAGCGGTTCGAGAACGGTGCCCGGGCCTGTTACCCGCCTCACCGATTGGACCACCTGCGCCAGTTCAAAGGGCACCCCATCGAATACGAAACGCAATCTCGCGGATAGCGGATACGGAGCTAACGGCAGGTTGAGATACTTCGGCGCCTCAATGTCGTAGTATGCCTGCTCGATGTTCGGACGCGTGAAATAGGGTCGCGTGAAGCTGGCGTTGGGCGCGGCGTGAACTGTAAATCGCAGATCCGCAGATTGATTCCCTTTGAGCGTGCTTCCTGATTGCGTCGCTGGCTCGATAGTCCATTCCTCGTTCGTCGGAGATTCCAACGCGACGTTCTGCAATTGCACGGGCAGATTGGTTGGGCTGGTTGTATGAACTTTTACCCAGAATTCTTGTCCGGGAATTGCCACCTGGAAGGTTGGTTGATTTCTGAAGAAGCGCGCAAAAGGCCCAGTCGGATCCTTCTCGGGAGCCAGTGTGGCAAGCACCGAAATACCCAGCGATTCGGCGAGGGCATTCTCGAACTGTGCCTGCTTCGCCTTTAATTCGTGGGCTACGTCGTATTTCGAATCTTCGCTCAGGTTGCTGCTGGCAACTTTTTCGATCAACTCGTTCGTCGTTTTCAAGCCTGCCGCTAGCGTCGAGGCAATCGCTTCCGGATGTTGCGCCGAAAAATCACTCATGGCTTTTTCGACCTTGGAATTGATCTGAGCTAATCCATCCTTTAGGAAGGCCGCATCGCCGCCTTGGGCCAGGCTCGCGATACCCGCGAGTGAAATGTCGATGCCGTCGAAGAAAGACGATTCTTTCTCCGAGGCGGCGATGCGAGACGCAAACCGGTGATATGGAGTCATCTCGGCTTCGGCCGGCGGCAAACCGGTTCCGCCGCTCTGCGACTTCTGGTGGCCAAGGCCCAGGCGGGCGATCTGCTGGTACGTTAACCCGATGAGTGGATCGTATTCGCCTTCCGGAATTTCGACAGAAGTGGAAAGGGCGCCCTTTATGACAGTGTCGTCCGTGTAGTTGTGAAATTCGGCCGGGTAAAATTTTCCGTCTGCATAATCAAGAATCCCCTTGTCGGTGACGGGAGAGAACGGCACGAGGGCATAATCCTTTATCGGCTTCCAGGTGTGCAGTCCTTCTTTGATCTGTTCGGGAAACATGGTCGGGTCGCCCGCCGCTTTGAAAGCCTCTTGCGCCATCTGCCCGGCAACTTGGTGATTGCTGTGGCCGTCGGTGCGACCTCCGACAAAGACGGAAGTAATGACGAGAGGACGGGTCATTCGAACAACGCGTACTACATCCGAAAGAGTTTGATCGTGTCCCCACTTTTCGAGCGATTCTTCTTTAGTCTTGGAAAAACCAAAGTCGATCATTCGCGTCCAGAATTGTTGCACTCCATAGTAACGATCGGCAGCGAGAAGTTCTTCCGTGCGCACCAGCCCTAGCGCATCAAAATAATCCGAAGACATGACGTTGGCGCCGCCTTCTCCCCGATTGAGCGTCAACAATGCGACCCGTGCTCCTTGCCCGCGCGATTCATAGGTCAACATTCCTCCGTTTTCGTCGTCCGGGTGCGCGGTCACCATCAGTAAACTTGTGCGCGTGTGAAGTTTTAGAACACTCTGCCAGAGCGCGGCCGCGCCGCGGTCAATATCCAGCGGTTCTGCCGCCTGAATCGGATTCGAATTGACGGCGATAGGAGATTGGGCGCCAAGCGGAGCCGATCGAAATAAGAAAGGCAGTGCGCAGCCTAACATGGCAATCACTAAAATGATCTTGCTCGATCGTGATGGCATTCTTCCCCCTTGCCCGTTGCGAAATCTTTAGTGAAATATTTTATTATCGCCGGACTCGCCGTCACAAAACCGGCATTTGAATGGCCCCTATGCAGTTCCGCTTTGGTTGCCGATGCTTAACAGACAGCGTTTCGTCGATGCCGAACGCACTATGGGAATTGCTACCAATGCTGCTGAGAAGATCCAGTTTGCGAAGTGCGAAGCGTTTCGAGTTCGTCGAAGTGTGGCGGCGCTCGGCATCGAGCCTCCGTTTTTTCGTTCGGAGTAACGGCATTGTACGTCCGCAAGGAATGTTGTCAACAAAAATACCAAAACGTTTTGGTATCGGCTGGGATTGTCGATTCGCGATACTTGTACACTCTCAAATATGCCAAACTCGGCAGCAGAAGCGTGGTTTTCGAAAAATTGGCTTGACAACGATTTTTACGAATGTTAGATGTCCAGATATTCGAAACCGAATCGTTTCGGCACGCTTAGGGGTGAGTCTTTAGGGGACAGGGGTTGCGGCGGCTGTACCCTTTGTTTTTACCCTCCTTTTTCGTGACGGCTTGGTTTGGAATGCGCGTGCGACAATTTGCGCATGCTGGGGGAATCGCTCGGGCGGCCGGCCATTCAGCGTGACTGGGATCGTCGGCACATCGGCTCTCCGAGACTGAGCGATGCCGGGAAACATTTGCATTTCTTTCTGGCCCTCCAGTTGAATCAGCGTGCGGAGTCGTTTTGATTTGTGCCGCATCAAAAGCTCCTTAATCGTTCGTCGAATCCGAAAAGTGGAGGCTGCCATGAATCGAGGGATCGGAACTCGCAGTCTGCTTCAGTGGGCAATGGTGCTTGCAGCGTTGCTCGCGGTTTCTACTCTGCCCGCATTTGGACAAATCGATCGTGGCGCCATTGCGGGAAAGATTGTGGATCCCTCCGGTGCCGTGATACCGAAGGCAATCGTCACCATCACGAATAAGAATACTGGCGTCGTCGTGACCACCCCCGTCGACAGCGCGGGCGAATATCAGGTCCTCACATTGATCCCTGGCACGTATTCCGTGGAAGCGAGCGCCGACGGATTTGGGCCTGCTTTGCGAGACGACGTCGAAGTGCACGTGCAGGATCATCTCTCCATTGATTTCACTTTGAAGGTTGGCTCCGTAAAGCAACAAGTAGTGGTCGAGGCTGGAAAGCCAATTCTGCAGACTCAGACCGCCGANNCGCCACCGTCGGGTAACGATGCGACAGACCTGTTCAGCGCAAACGGGAACTCTCAACTCCAAAATAATTTCCTGCTGAACGGTATCGACAATAACTCGTTCTCGGAAAACCTGCAGGAAGCTTCGGTGCAGGTTGTGCAGCCTCCTCCCGATGCGCTGCAAGAGTTCAAGATTCAGACCCGCACTTACTCCGCTGAATTCGNNATGCGATCGAAGAATTCAAAGTACAAACCTCCGACTTCAGCGCCGAGTATGGCCGTTCCGGAGCCGCGGTTCTGAACGCCACCATCAAGTCCGGCACCAATGGCTACCACGGAGATCTGTACGAGTTCTTCCGGAATAAGGTTCTGAATGCGAACACCTGGATTAACAATGTGGTCGGGGCGCCGCGCGGCGGCTTCAATCAGAATCAATTCGGGGGCACGATCGGCGGCCCGATCGTGAAGGACAAACTGTTTTTCTTTGGCGATCTCGCACGCTTCACTAGCCGGGATGGCGCTACTGAACTAAGCACTGTTCCCACACCGCTGATGGATCAGGGTAACTTTACGGAATTGCCCTTTGCGTTGACCAATCCAATACAGATCCCCAGCCAGGCCAATTGCTATGTCGGAAACATTATTCAGCCGGGATGCTTCGACCCCGTCGCTCAGAAGTTTTTGGCCTTGGTCGCTGGCACAGCGGTTCCGAATGTCCCCGGCGCGGTGGCCGTGGAAGGACAACCTGGGAGTTGGACGGGCGCGTCGAACTACGCATTTCCGACGTCGATTCCCAACGACCAAAATTCCCTGGACGCGCGTATCGACTACAACATGAGTTCGAAGGATCAAATCTTCGGAAGCTACAGCTATCGCCATGTGGACCGCCAGGACCCTTTGTGGACCAGCGATCCCTTGATCGGCAACGGCCAATTCGCAACACAGTATCGCTGGCACCAGCAATCACTTGCGCTGGGTTGGACGCACACACTTTCGAGCTCGCTGGTCAATGACTTGCGTTTTGGCTTCAGCCGTGACTACGCGCATAGCGATCCTCTGGGATTAACTCTTGGCACTTCCCAGGCCGAATCCGCTATCGGTTTGTCAGGAGTCCCGCCGGGCCCGAACGACGCTGGCCTTCCTGCTTTCCAGTTCAACGGCCTCGTGAACATGGGGTCAGCGGGGTGGCGGCCTCAGTACCAGATTTCGCAAGCGTGGAACGCCGTTGAAAACTTGAACTGGCTGAAAGGTAGCCATAGTTTCAAGTTCGGGTATCAATACCTACGGCGGTCCGACAATTTCTTCGACATAGAAGCACCTCAAGCTCTTTTTTATGAAGCCGGATCTGTCGCCGCCGGTTTCGGGTTTGGCCTGCCTGATTTGGTGCTCGGAGACGTAGACTTTGCGGTCTACACAACCCCCCACGTGGCCCATTATTTCCAACCGGGACACTCTTTCTACGCCATGGACACCTGGAGGGCTACTTCGAAACTTACTCTCACTTACGGACTTCGCTATGAACTTTTCGCTCCGCTCATAGATCGAAACAATCAGACGTCGAACTTTTCGCCGGCCAACGGCGGGGAAATTATCACTGCGGCGAGCAACGCGACTGGTTGGTATAATCGCGCGCTGATTCATCCAGACCTGCTTAATTTCGCGCCGCGTTTGGGCTTTGCTTACCAGATGCTGCCGCGCCTCGTCTGGCGAGGCGGATACGGAGTTTTCTATCAGCACGTGAACCGGATAGGCTCGGAAGCACTGCTTCAGCTCAACCCACCATTCTTTATTGATACCCAGGTCGTGGACTTCAGCCCATCCAGCACTGTCTTCCAGCTACAGAATGGGATACCCACTTCCCTTACTCAGTCGACGGCAGTCGATTTGACTTCGCTGCATATACGCGCCCAGGATCCGAATCAACGCACTCCTTACGTTGAGCAGACGAGCTTCGGACTCGAATACCAGGTTGCCGGTGACACCGTGCTGGCGGCCACTTACGTTGGCAATTGGGGCCGCAAAGAGGACAGGCTGCGTGACTATAACCAGCCGATGATCACGGGCTTCGACACGGGCTGTCCGATTTTGCAGTATCCCTATCCCAACTTGACCACGGCAACGGGCCCAGTCGACACATTTACCGCCAAAGGTTGCTCAAACCCTACCTCAGACGCAAACCTTGAAACTGCGACCTACGATGGCAATACGGACTACAACTCGCTCGAGCTTGCGTTGCGGCACAGGATGTCCCATGGCTTGAGTTTCAACTTGGGATACACCTACGCCCACGGTCTCGCCAATTTCACCGACCACTTGACGGCCGGACTGTATCCTCAAAACTCGTATGATTACGCTGCGGAGATGGGCAATTCAATTCTCGACATTCGCAGCCGTTTCGTTGGGAGTTTCCTGTGGGAGTTGCCGTTTGGTCAGGGGAAGCCCTACATGAATGGCGATAATTTCGCCAGTCGTTGGTTGGGAGGATGGCAATTCAACGGGATCGTAACGGAACAGACCGGTAATCCCTTTCAAGTCACTGCCAGCAACGATGGCGTGGTGGACGGCAACAATTCACTTTACGCGGATTGTATAGGGGATGCCTTCGCGGGCGCGACGACCAATCACAAACTGTATACAACCACGGGCTTTTATATCAATCCGGCGGCGTTTGCGCAGCCCGGTCCCGGACAGTTCGGGACCTGTACTCCCTATCCGTATCACGGTCCCGGAATCCAGATGTGGGACNNTTCAATGCCTTCAATCATCCCAACTTCGCAAGTCCAAATGCGAACTATACCGCTGGCAGTCTGGGTGGGTTTGGCAAAGTTTCCGACACGATCGCGCCGGTTTTGGGTACCGATTCGGGCGGGCCGGGCGATCCTCGAGAAATCCAGTTCGCGCTGAAGTTGTACTTCTAATGACGAAGCCGTACTTCTAGCGTCCGGCGCGGGAGCGGCATGGCCGCTCCCGCACCTTCATTTGAGCGTTTTTGATTCCGATGAGGATGGAATCAACGCCTTTCGAGGAGACCGCTTGGCGTCTACGTGTCGAGTGACGACGGCACAGGCCACGATAAAGTTCCTGAAAAATCAGTATGTCGAGCGAGACGGAGTCGAGCGTCCGTTTTTCGCGGGCTGCTTCGGGATTTTTGGACACGGGAACGTAGCGGGTATAGGACAGGCATTACAGCAGAACGAGGATTTCCCGTACTACTTAAGCCGCAACGAGCAAGCTATGGTTCATACCGCCGTAGCCTTCTCTAAAATGAGTAATCGCTTACGCGCGTTCGCGTGTACTTCTTCGATTGGTCCAGGAGCGACCAACATGGTAACCGGGGCAGCCACGGCCACCGTTAACCGCATTCCGGTGCTACTGCTTCCGGGTGATATATTCGCTCGCCGCAACGTCGCACCCGTCCTTCAACAGCTTGAATCTCCGCAGACACAGGATATTTCCGTCAACGATTGCTTCAAGCCGGTCTCCCGCTATTGGGACCGTATCTCCCGGCCCGAGCAACTTCTGACTGCGTTGCCGGAAGCCATGCGAGTCCTGGCCTCTCCCGCCGAGACCGGAGCGGTGACTCTCAGTATGCCGCAAGACGTGCAGGCGGAAGCTCTGGAGTATCCATCTGCTTTTTTCGATAAGCGAGTATGGAACATTCCACGGACGCGGGGAGACTCGCAAGTGGTGGAACGCGCAGCCGGAATGATTCGCGCGGCTCGCCAGCCGCTGCTCATTGCCGGCGGAGGCGTACTCTACTCCGAAGCTTCAGACGCTCTCGCGAAGTTCGTGGAGCAAACAGGAATCCCAGTCGCGGAGACGCAAGCAGGAAAAGGATCGCTCGCTTACGATCATCCGCAATGCGTCGGGGCCATGGGTGTGACAGGAACCCCCGGAGCCAATCTCTTGGCTCGCGACGCCGATTTGATTATCGGCGTCGGAACGCGATACGCGGATTTCACCACGGCTTCGAAAACTGCATTTCAGAATCCAGTAGTGAAGTTCATCAACATTAATGTAGCCGAGTTCGACGCTGCGAAACACGGAGGTCTCGCAGTTGTCGCCGACGCTCGAGTCGCTCTTGATGAGCTTTCGCGGCTCCTGGACGGTTATCACACGCCCGCCGAATATCGCGAACGCACCCGCAACTTTAAGCAAGTATGGGAGAAAGAAGTCGACCGCCTTTTTAATCTCAAACATGGGCCACCGGTCAGCCAGAGCGAAGTCATCGGCGTCGTGAATTCAGTTTCGCAGCCGCGTGACGTGCTCGTCTGCGCAGCGGGCAGCCTCCCTGGAGACCTCCACAAGTTATGGCGAACTAGAGACCCGAAAGGCTATCACCTGGAGTACGGCTACTCCTGCATGGGCTACGAAATCGCAGGCGGCCTCGGCGTGAAGATGGCCGCGCCGGATCGTGAAGTTTTCGTCATGGTCGGCGATGGCTCCTATTTGATGATGGCCCAGGAAATCCACACCTCCATTCAAGAAGGAATCAAGCTCAACATCGTCCTGCTCGATAACCACGGATTCAGCAGCATTGGCGGACTAAGCGAATCAGTTGGAAGCGGCGGCTTCGGTACAGAGTATCGCTTCAGGAAGAATGGAAAACTGGAAGGCGACACCGTAAACGTTGATTTCGTCGCGAATGCGGCAAGCCTTGGCGCCGCAGCTTCGCGCGTTCGCACTCTCGATGAACTAGGACAGGCGCTCATCGCCGCACGCGCCAGTTCCCGAACGACCGTGACCGTGATCGAAGTGGATCGGAACGCACGAGTCCCAGGCTACGAATCTTGGTGGGATGTGCCCGTCGCGGAAGTCTCAGAAATGGAATCTGTACGCAGCGCCCGCGAGGCATATGAGAAACGTGTCAAGCGAGAGCGACATCTATTCTGATGGCGCGAGACAGCATGGATCCATCGGCTAAACGGTAGCAATAAGATTTGGGAGCAACTGCCGTCCGCTCCCCGAGAGGTAGCCATGGCAGAAACTTCTTACGCACAAGAAGTATTGGTTCATCCGGCTCCAGTCGCCCACGACAAATCCGGTGTCCTCGTTTCTATCACGCGCGAGCAAGCAAACTGGAACACGATAAACTTTTCAGTTCGCCGCTTGATTGCTGGCCAATATTGGCAAAGCGACACTCGAGACGAAGAAGCTGCTCTCGTCGTCCTCGGTGGAAAAGCGGCGATTGATTGGGGTGACGGCCCCCGCGAGATTGGAGAGCGCAAAGACGTTTTCAGCGGCTATCCCTACGCAGTCTATCTTCCGAGTCGCACACCGTTTGAAATTTCCGCGATCGCCACCTGTGAATTCGCTGACTGCCGCACTCCTTCATCCGTCCGTCTCAATCCTCGCGTGATCACTCCGGGCGATTGCCGCGAGGAAATTCGCGGCGGCGGAAATTGCACTCGTCAGATTGTTGACGTCATTCGCCCGGAATTTCCTGCCGACAAGCTTTTGCTGTGCGAGGTCTATACGCCGAGTGGAAATTGGTCGAGCTATCCTCCCCATAAGCATGATGTCCACAATCCTCCAGCCGAAGTGGACCTCGACGAAACTTATTATTACCGCATCAGCAAGCCCGAAGGATATGCATTCCAGCGCCTCTACGACGCCGCTGGAACGCGCGACAACACCTTGACTCTCACCGATGGCGATTTAGTGCTCATCAAAGATGGTTACCATCCCGTGGTCGCGGCTCACGGGTATGACGTGTATTACCTTAATGTGTTGGCCGGTAGCGCTCGTTCCATGGCTGCCAGCGATGATCCGCGCTACGCGCACCTTCGTAAGACCGGTTTGGAGCGCGATCCCCGCGTCCCGTTGGTCCGCTCCAGCGGTGGGCCGCAGAAAAATTCGTAGTCTGGCTTGATGAGTGCAGCTGTCCGCTGCTCGAAGTCACATACGAACGGCTTATGCGCGTCGCGGCATTCTCGCACAAGAGATTTTTGTTTCGCAATTTGGGGCCAGGAAGGGAGATTTCCGGATGCCACATAAAATCGGAATAATTGGAGCGGGAGGAATCGGAAATATACACGCCGCGATACTGGTCAAGGATTCCCGCGTAACTCTTCAGAGTCTTTTTGACGTGGAATCAGCTCGCGCTCAAGCCATGGCCGTCAAGTTCGGTTGTCGTCACGCTCGATCGCTAGAGGAACTATTCAAAGAATGCGACGCCATCTTCGTCTGCACTCCCAACACCACTCATGAAGAAGTTGCCACGCAAGTTTTGGAAGCCGGCAAGCACGTTTTTTGCGAAAAGCCTTTCGCATTGAATCTTGATTCCGCCGCTAAGTTGCGTGATCGCGCAGTCCGCTCCGGCCGCGTCTATCAAGTGGGCCACAATCGTCGTTTCGCGCCCGTTTACAAGACTCTTAAAACCGCGATTGACCGCAACGAGCTCCGCCCGCTTTCCGTCCACGCAAAAATGAATCGCGGCGAGCTGGTTAATCCGCCCTGGGTCTGGAACGCCAAGCTAACCGGCGGCTTCCTCTACGAAACGCCCGTGCACATGTTTGACTTGATGACATTTTTCTTCGGAAAAGTGGAGTGGGTGGAAGTTGCAGCCCGCGCTCACGAGCACGACGAACTCGACGATTTTTCCATCCTGCTCAGTTTTCAATCCGGCCTGCAGGCAACAATGAAAACCTACGCGCACGCCAGCTGGCATTTTCCATTCGAACGCTTTGAAGTTTACGGAATGCACTCGACCTATGAAACGTTTGAAATGGAGAGAATCTCCTTCACCAATGGCTTGGAGACCCGCACCACCACTTACGATTTCGCTCTCGCCACCATGCACGAGAAATGGGGTTACATCGAAGAAGACCGCCTTTTTGTGGACGCTCTCGAAGGAAAATCACCCGCGCCCGTAACCGCCGATGACGGCTACAACGTCGTCGAATTAATCGAAACCTGTTATCGCAGCGCCAGGGAAGGGAAGCGCGTCCATTTGGGTGCGGTCGTCGGGAAACTCTAATGGATAAACTCTCCGAGCGCATTCATTTTGCATCCGCCCCCGTCAGTTGGGGCGTGCAGGATGACCCTGGCCCCGCCTGGGAAGAACAACCCTACGAACAAGTGCTCGAAGAAATTGTTTCCGCGGGCTACACGGGAACGGAATTAGGGCCTTACGGTTACTTCCCAGCCGATTCCGAAGTTCTAAATAAGACTCTGAAGCGCTGCGGGTTGATCATGCTTTCTTCTTTCGTTCCCGTTCCGATCGCATATTCATCGCGAACGGAAAAAGTAATCGAACATGTCCGTAAGGTTGGTGCGCTGCTCTCTGCGTTAGGCGCGAAGTTGCTCGTTCTGTCCGATTGCCAGACTCCCGAACGGCGGGAAATCGCCGGCCGCGTTCCTGTGGACGGCAGCAAATCCTTGAGTGCGGCTCAATGGAAGCAAGTGGGAGCGGTGATCCGCCGGGTCGAGCACGCCGCCGCGGAATTCAATCTCCGCGTAGTTTTTCATCCGCATGTCGCCACCTTTGTGGAGACCCCCATGGAAGTCGAAAATCTTTTCGACGCGCTAGCCGGTACGCAGGTCGGTCTGTGCCTCGATACCGGGCACTGTGTGTACGGCGGCGGAGATCCAGTGGACGAGGCCAAGAAATATCGTTCCGCTCTGCAGTACGTTCATATCAAAGACATAGACGCGCACATTCTCGGCGAGGCTCGGCGCAAAAAACTTAACTTTGAGCAAGCCATCGGCGCCGGAGTCTTCTCCCAAATCGGCAGCGGCTGCATAGATTTCGAAGGCTTCTTTCGCTACTTGGCCGGCACCCAATATTCGGGTTGGGCAATCGTCGAACAAGATGTGATCTACGGCAAGGCAGCCGTCTCGCCAGTCGAAAGCATGCGCGCCAGCCTAAGCTATCTGAAAAACCTAATCTCCAAACTTGAATCCGCAACTCAACGCTGACGAGCGGTCACTCCCCAACGGCTGCGATCTCCCCCGGCTCGTCAGGCTGTGTCCACGTCCGGATCATGGTCGGCGCCGCCAGCACCAGCGCCGCCAGCCAAGTCACCACCACCGCGGTCACCGCCAGTGCACTCCGCGTCGCCCCAAACGGCCCAAACAGGCACACCGCCCAATACCCCGTTACAAACACCACCAGTCCGGGTCCAAGCAACCGGTACGCAGCCCCCTGCGCCCGCAGCCGCCGCTCGGCCTCGTGCTCATCTACCTTCACCCGGCCGAAGAGTACATCCCGCACCTGCCGCTGAAGGATCTCCGCGCGCTGCTTCTCCTTTAGAGCATCGAAATCCGCGCCATACTCAATCACCGCCTGGTCCTCCAGCGACACCTGTGCGAACCCGATCCACAGCGCCCGAACCGCCAGCCCCATCAACACCGTCAGCAGCGCAGTGCTCATCAGTCCAGCCCAGGGATCGAGACGCACCACCCGCAGGCTCACCGCAATCTCAAACGCCAGCCCCGGCGCCCACAGCAACGCAAACAGCCGCCGCGTCCGCTGGTTCTTTCCGGTCCGCGAAATCTTGCGGATCTTCGCCCACTCCTCCGGTCCCAGAGTCTCCGCCTTCACCGGCACAAACCAAAACCCGATCTTCCTCCAGAACCAACTCCGCTCCTCGCGCACCGCCATCTCAGGCCTCCCTCTTGTGCATCTCGTACACCTGCTCGCTCAATGTTCTAAACGGCCGAGGCGAGAAGACAGCCTCCACCGGCAATCCAAAGTGTTCGGCGATTTTGAAAGCTAACTCCAGCGACGGCATGTAGTCCCCCCGTTCTAGAAACCCGATCGTCTGCGGATTCACACCGACGGACGATGCCAGCGCCGCCCGAGATAATTTTCTTTCCGCCCGAAGCACTGCGATGCGGTTATGAAGCAACATAATGCTTTTATAAATCAATATAGTGCGTATACGCAACAATAATTCATTTAGGTCGGCGAGCAGCAAAATGCTGTCAATCCCTGTCCTCTGCGTTCAGTGCCAGAAAACGAAAGGCAATGAAACTGTGATCCGTCATCCTGCCCAGTTGGGACCGATGGACGTGGCGGAGTTACGATGACATTGCTACATGAGACTGACTGACGCGGGCAATGCAGGGATGAAACCATCTGAGGGATAGCCTGGCATAGCGAAGAAGCGGGTCACTTTGATGCTCAATAGTGCAACCCGAACCCGAAGGGAAACAGCGGGGATTGCGAGTCGTGCGGTAGATCGCTTTTTTATTGTTTGACCGCCTCCAGTGAAGACGGTAATTCGAAGGGGAGATGCCCGCCGGGCGGCACCTGCCGGTAATCAGAGCGAGTAGCGGCTGGTCCGAAATGCCGAAGTTGCCCAGGAGCGCAGTCGCGTGTGGGCTTACGTTGGTCAGTATCGGCGGGCGGGTGGCGCAGCCTGTCTTTTTTTCTGACATGACCGCAACAAACGCAAGATACTACTCCGGTATGGCCCGTTCAAGACTCGATGCCTTGAAAAGGAGGACAACTGGCCATAGGGATCTCCTTTAGTTACATTTGAAATAATTTCGGAAGAAGCAGCTGCAACACCTACACAAATGCTCCAGTACTTAGGACCTGGGCGGGGTGGCGCAGCCCGTCTTTTTTTTGACATGCGCCGAACAGACGCATGATACCACTCCGGTATTTCATCAAATAGAGGCTTAAATGGGATGGGTGTGGGTGACGCATCCCTTTGCTTTGTAAGGGTGCGTTTCCTCGGGTGTGGTACATGCGCAATACACTGCTTCGGATTTACGGCCAACGGCATCTGCAGGCCAACACTCTGCGGATTCAGGCCAAGCGAAAGACGAGTCAAGAACCGCGCCCTTGGACGTCAAAGAGTTGCGGCACCCCGCAGTCAACATCGAGTCCAATTCAAGTTAAAGAGAGTGCCACGCGCCATTAGCGAAGTTGTAGTCGAGAGGAAAGACGCTAATTATTGGCTGAAGACAGGAATCGGAATCCTCCATTGCCCGAATGTATCTATGTCAGTAAGATAACCAGAGTTCAACTAAGCACATGAATCCTAAAACTTACGTCGGAATCGGTCTGGTTGCAGCAATAGCTGTCTTCTTAAGGGGCTTCGAAAGCTACTTCAAATGGCGTCGCATCGACGCCGTTCCTCTTGTTCCAATCAATATAGCCGGGAAGGGCCTTATACGCGTTCGTGGCGTCGCCGAGGCGGCGAAAACCATACTCAGCCCAGTAAGCGGCACACCCTGCTGCTTTTACCGCGTCGATGTTAAGAAGTGGGTAGAGGGTGTAGGCGGATTCTTCTGGAGTCTACGGCTAACCGCGACCAGTTCCGCCTCGTTTGAGCACTTTTGTTCGGAAACTGATGGCCTGCCGTTTAACATCGTGGACGATTCGGGAAGGATTTTGGTGGATCTTCGCGGTGCAGAATTCGATTTAGACCAAACAGCGGAACGAGTGTTGGACGGTACCTCTAACTCTATCGACGCGAGGCTAGCGGATCTCGAAGCCGCAGTTTCCGGCAAAGCGCAGGAACCATGTGTGCAGCCTTCTGAGCGGCAACTGCGGGCATATGTCAGCGGGATTGAAACGGCGCATAGCGAACAACCCACAGATCACGGCGGCGCTCAGGTTCTTGCGGCTCTTATCGACTTGCTTAGCGAGATCGGCGACCCAGAGGTTGACTCGCCTGAGCACCGTCTCGACCTGATGCAACGGCTAATCCAAGCCCGGATAGCTAGCGGTGATCCACGCACCTACCGAGTCCCTGAGGCTCTCGAGAAATATAGAGGTGAACTAGCTGCGACAGCTGCTCACCAAGCGACACTGTCTGCCGCTGACGAAAAGTATAAGCTAACCGAGTATTGCGTCATTCCGAACAAGACTTATGAAGTCGTTGGAACCTGCGCGGAAAACCCCCAAAGAACAGGTTCGACCGATGCGAGAGTGATTTTGAAGGCGCGGGAAGGTTCGACGTTAGAGTTTGCTCGAAGACGCTCGATGAGACAGAAGAGGTGCGCTATCAGGCGGTGATAATGATGTGGGGCGGGGGCGCCGCAACCCTGTTGTGTTTGTGCATTTTTCTAAGGCTTTTTCACCTCCTTTAGGAAGGTTGTTGCAAGCAAAAGCTACACTGGCACGACCTCCCGCTAGACACTATTCGAGGCCACGGCGTTCGAACCGGAGGCTACGGCGTCGCATAAGCCATACGAAGCAGGCTCGAAGTTCTACGAGCGTCAATCGGAGCCCGCCTCGCGCGTTTCCAGGTACACCGCACGAAACATACCCGACTACGCCGCCTGGAGCTTCATCTGCTGTCCAAACGCATGAAGGTATTCCGCCAAGACTTCGCGGGCTACTTGCGGATCGCCGACGAGAGGATTTTTCTCGAGGGCCGCGAGTGCCAGCTCGCGTGAGTGTTCCACAGAAGCGCGCACGGTTAGCCGCTCGTACTCTTTTACTTGCAGCAGCAAGGAGCGAACTGCTTCCGGCGCGCGCCCCACCGGAGGCACTTGAACACCGTGCGAAGAGACTTGGCAGAGGAGTTCGACGGCGTCATCGGGAGCGAGATCTTCGAGAGCTTTGCCGTTGCGGACCGTGAGAGGAATCAGCGAGGGCGTCTCTGCATTTAGCGCCTGCAATACGAGGAGAGCGATCTTCTCGTAACCGGAAAACTGCGAATACAATTCCTGATTTTCCTTGCGCCGTTCGCCGGCTGTTGCCTCGATGCTGAAGTAGGAGGCGTTTCGTTCTCGCAGGTAGTTCTCGTAGATTTCAATTAATTCTGAATCGGAAGCCTGCGCCAGCTTTTGAAACAGTCGCGTGTTCATTCCTGCGATGGCTTGGGCGCGCGATTGGCCGCTTTGTTTCGTATTCTTGTATGCTGCTTGCGGAAAGTAATAGAAGTAGAGATATTCCGTGGGCAGCAGCCCCAACTTCTGAATGAACTCCGCCGGGAAAAGTCCGTGCCGGTAGCATTTCTGGATAATCTCCGGAGAAGCCAAGACTTTAGGCAGCAATTCCGCGCCCTGCTCATTGCGGATGGACCGCACCCAACCCAAATGATTCAGTCCCAGATAGTCGAATTTCAATTCGAATGGATTTCGGTCGAGCGCATGCGCGATCGACTCGAATGTTTCGAGCGGTGTATCACAGACGCCGATCACATTGACTCCGGAATGATTCAGAAGTCCTTGTGAAATAATTCCGACGGGATTGGTGAAGTTGATGATCGTCGCCCGCGGAGCGACGCGTTCGATCATCTGCGCGTATTCGAGCATCATTCCAAGATTTCGCATCGCGCAGGCGAAGCCCCCCGCGCCCAAAGTTTCCTGGCCGACGAGGCCGTGTGCCAGAGCGATCGTCTCGTCTTTGATTCGCGCCTCGTTTCCGCCCACCCGAATGCTCGTAATGACGTAGTCCGCGCCTTCAAGGGCATGCTCGGGATCGGAATATGCTTTGAGCCGCGCGCGAATTCCGCTCCGCTTGCCCATCGCTTCCGCAACTCTCTTTATCGTTTTCAGCCGCTCCTGATCCGTATCAAAAAACGCCAACTCGTCCAGCTGTACGTTGCCGCCACTCCCCGCCAGGCCTTCCAGCCCCGCCAGACCATGGACCAGGAGCGGGGTCCTGACCCCCGCAGCTCCGATGAGAGTGATCTTCATGACGGCGTCATGCCCTCCAGGACGATTTCCCGCTGTAATAGGAGACTCTTGCGGACCGATTTCCGGGATCGACGCCCTCCATGTTCGCTGCGTCTCCCGTATATCCAATGCATACTCGGAATTGGCCGTTCCTTGTCCTACGGATGGTAATGTTTGACCATCAACTTACGGAGGCTCTTTTGCGTCGGCAGCGCACAAGATCCTCCCGCGCCCGTTGTGGCCAACGCTCCGCAAATGTTGCCGGCTCGCAAGCAATCCTCCAGCTTCCATCCCGCGAGATAACCGTGAAGAAAGCCGCCGTTAAACGCATCGCCGGCTCCGGTCGCATCCACGCTGCGCACGCGAATGGATAACTCTCGCAATATCTTGCCATTACGAACGGCCAGCGAACCATCCGCACCAAGCTTCACAACGGGCACGCGCACCCACCGAGCCAATTTCTTCGCGGCTCGCTCGACTGTCTTTTCCCCAGTTATGGCCCGCGCTTCCATTTCATTCGGAAATACAAACTCAAATTCCCGAAGCAACGACGCGAATCCGGAAGACTGAAATGTGTCAGGATTCCATCCCACGTCTAAGGAAAACGTCAATCCTCTTTTGCGCAGTCTCTGTATTGATCGCATCCACGCCTGGGGAGGCGACATCGCACACGCCATATGCACATGACGCGCTGTTCGCAGTTGCTTCTGAACGCTTTTCCGCTGAAAGAGTCTTTCGAGTTTTGCGTTGACGGCATCGTGAGTAATCATCATGCGATCACCGTTGAACGCGGCAGAGACTGTGATCGCGGTTGGTAGGTGCGGGTCGAATTCACAGCCCCTGATGGAAATGCCGCTGCGCACGAGCGTCTGCCATTCCGGGCTCGCTAGTGCGTCTCGCCCCACCCTGGTGATGGCTTTGGTCGGGGTACCTAAACTGGCTGCCACTAATGCTGTTGTTGCGAGGCCACCACCGGGAAAGCGCGCGATGCTTGCGGTTTTAACTTCTTCGCCCATACGGGGAGCGCTGGGCAGATCGTAGAACACAAGATCACGGAAAAATTCGCCGAAGACCACCAAGCCTCGATTATTTCGTGCGGAGCCGGGAGAGGTCATGCTGCGAATGATAGCAAAGTTGACGGAGCGGACAAAGCTGAGTACTGAAAATACCGAATCGTTTCGGCCTCAGTGTTTTTGCCGGCGTCGCTTGAGCGAGACTTACACAAATCGCACTCGCTCCAATTTTCAGCTTCCTATTGGATTTTGCGAACGCCGGCAATCGCAGGTGCGGCCTTGGGAACTATGGCGCGATAATCCTTTCCGAGAAAAGCAGCCAAGGTGGCCGCGATTTGAGCCTGTGTGACCGGCACAACATTCGATCGCTCTCCAAGCGCAGGTGTATCGGGCCCCATTATTGCAATCCAAATGTTTTCCGAGCCCTTCTCCTCGACCCCGTGTTCCTTCCATTCGACTAGGCCGCTGCCGCGCCCGTGATCCGTGGTGATGATAAAGGTCGTCTGGCCGCGATACTGGGGAATCGCCTGCATCGTGTTCCACAGCTGCTCGACAAAGTGGTCAAATTGCTGCGCGCTTTCCAGTACGAGGTCATATCGGCCCGCATGTGCCCAATTGTCCGTTTCGCCGTAGCCAACGAATAGGACGCGCGGCCGGGCCGAGCGGACGAAATCCAGCAGCGAAACTTGAAGGAATGAATCGTACACGTCTTCGTCGTCAAAGCGAGTCGTCGTTCGATAAAGATCCCCCATCAGAGCATCGGCCGGGGACAGAACTGCGCCATGTGCGGGCGGATTCCACCCGCACTGCAGGATCAGGCGGCTCCGCTCTTCGTTGAAAATGTCTGCGAAAGTACTCCAGGTGGCATAAGCGGCCACGCGCCCGTGAAGATAGGGAAAACCATTCAGCCATTCGAAAACGGTGAGGTTCGGATTCGGCCCAAACTCGTTGCTGTCGATGCGCGGGTCGGGAAATCCTGTAAGCATCTCGTTGTAACCAGGGTACGAGAACGCCATGCCATTCGTGACGTGCGCTACGCTTCCTTTTTCGCGGTTCCCGAAAATCTGCCCCTGCCGGGCGAACGTGCGCCACAAAAAGGGCAACAAGACGGAGCGGCGCTCGATCGCATCTTCTCGCCAGAATTGTTTCGCGAGCGCGTTCGGATCGGCCCAAATGCCGCCGTACTCGGCATTCATCAAGCTGCGGTCCGCGCCGGTAAACACCTCCTGCCATCGCAAGCCATCGGTCACGATCAGCACCACATTTTGCGTCTTGCCCGCTGGAGCTGCTGCGCCAGCAGAAAACGCCAAATGGGCGACGAGAAAGAGGAAAAACATTCCGGGAATTTTGGTCACGATTTTTCCCTTGCGAACCATGGTTCCTTTTCCGCTGGGCCGCTTTGGCATGTTCGAACTCAACTTAACAGCTGGCGGTTTTCCTTGAGGCTACAACCGCTCGCTCCCGCCTGCATCATCTGTGCGGCCAGACTCAAGATGCGGGTCGCGGCATGGGTCGATCGGACACCTCGCGCATGGATATTGGAAATCAGGTTCCGGTCTGCATCGGAGTGATCTTCGCGGGGACGATAGGCCATATACGCGGAAAGGCTGTCCACGGTCGCAAGGCCCGGACGCTCGCCTATAAGCAGCACCACGACCCGAGGATCAAGCAACGCGCCAATTTCGTTCAAGATGCCGACGCGGCAGTGACGGATTACGAATGTGTGGCCTGCTTTCCAGCCCGAGGACTCAGCGCCCGTATACAGGAGAGGGAGAAGTGCCGGCACTTGCCTGGACACGGCGGGCACGGACAAGCCGTCCCCGATGA
>PMAA01000146.1 GCA_003152355.1 Acidobacteriota bacterium
GTGCCGGGGGGCAGAGTTGAACTGCCTACGCCGGCCTTTTCAGGGCCGCGCTCTACCGGTGAGCTACCCCGGCACCGGGAGAAACCTACATTTTAGACAAAAGGCCGCAGCAGCGAAAGGAAAATGCGCGATCCAAAAATTGGCCTGAAGTCGATCTCCTCGGGGCTTGGCGATCTTACGGCGTTCGCGCGATCACGCACGCTGTGCTTTCCTTCCCGGCGCTTTTACGTCTGATAGAGAATGGGTTTATGGTAGGGTAACTGTTTGGCTTGGGGACTTATTGAATCGTCAGACTCTTCCGCGCGGACTCCCGAATTGCACTCCCGGGCGTTGATCCAAAATTCGAAAGGACTCCTGATGAAACGAGTCATGCTGGCGTTGGTTTGCGGCCTCGCGCTCGGCGCGGCGGCGCAGGCGCAAAGATTGCCGGGAAATGTAATTCCCGAGAGCTACGACCTGAAATTTACGCCCGATCTACCGAAAGCGACATTCGCGGGAGAGGAGACGATTCACGTTCGCCTCGAGCACGCCGCCACGTCCATCGTTCTAAACTCCGCCGAAATTGAATTTCAAGATGTGACCATCGCATCAGGCGGCGCGGAGCAAAAGGCTTCGGTCGCCTCGGACGAAAAAGCCGAACAGACCACGTTCACCGTTCCACAAGAGATCGCCGCCGGTCCAGCCGCGATTCGCATTCATTTCACAGGCACGCTCAACGACAAACTTCGCGGCTTCTACCTCAGTCAGACACCGCGCCGTCGTTATGCCGTGACGCAATTTGAAGCCACCGACGCGCGCCGCGCGTTTCCGTCGTTCGATCAACCCGACATGAAGGCCGTTTTTCATATCACGCTCGTCGTGGACAAGGGCGATATGGCGATTTCGAACACCACGTTCGAGTCCGATACTCCGGGCCCCGGCGAAGGAAAGCACACCGTGAAATTTTCGCCGAGCCCCAAAATGTCGTCCTATCTCGTCGCGCTTCTCGCCGGAGACTTCCAGTGCCTCGAAGGCTCGGCCGACGATATCCCGATTCGAGTTTGCGCCACGCCGGAGAAGAAAGATCTCGGCGCGTTTGCTCTCACATCCGCGGAAAATGTTTTGAAGTATTACGACAAGTACTACTACACGAAATATCCGTTCAAGAAGCTCGACTTTATCGGCATCCCCGATTTCTCCGCCGGCGCGATGGAAAATATCGGCGCGATTACCTTTCGCGAAGCCGATCTCCTGATTGACGACAAGACAGCCTCATACGATTCCCACCGCAATATCGCTTCGGTGATTGCTCACGAGATGGCGCATCAATGGTTCGGCGATCTCGTGACCATGAAATGGTGGGATAACATCTGGCTCAACGAAGGTTTCGCGACGTGGATGTCGTGGAAGCCGCTCGAAGCTTGGCATCCGGAATGGCACAACGAACTCGACGAAATCGAAGAGACAGGCGGCGCTCTGACGACGGATTCGATCGCCTCGGTCCGGCCGATTCGCGCGAAGGCAGAAACTCCGGCGGAGATCGGATCTTTGTTCGACGGCATCGCGTATGGCAAGGCAGCTTCAGTCCTCCGCGCCGTCGAGGCCTACGTTGGCGCGGAAACTTTCCGCAAGGGCGTCAATGCCTATCTCGAAAAACACGCATACGGCAACACCACCGCGGAAGATTTCTGGAATCAAATTGCGGCCACTTCGGGAAAGCCGGTGGACAAGATCATGTCCGGCTATGTGGATCAGCCGGGAGCTCCACTCGTCGGCGTGAAATCCGTTTGCCGCGGAAGTTCAACGTCGGTGACGTTGACGCAAACCCGTTATTTCGCCGACGCCGCGAAACTCGACGCCGGATCGCCGGAGCTTTGGGCCATTCCGGTGTCGCTGCGATCTTCGGTATCGAAAGATGCGCCTTACGAATTGCTGACCGGGCGCGAGCAGAGCTTCGAACTTCCGGGATGCGCGCAGTGGGTGTTTGCCAACGAAGGCGCGCGCGGCTACTACCGCACGCAGTACGAACCGGCTGCATTCGCAAAAATCGGCGCCGAGCTTGAATCGAGGTTCTCGCCGGAGGACCGAATGCGCTTCCTCGGAGATACCTGGGCGATGGTTCGCGTCGGCCGCATGAGTATCGGCGATTATCTAGCGACGCTCGAAAGAATGCAGGGCGAACGCGAGCGTGCCGTAGTTGACGTCATGCTTGGGCACATCCCTGAAATTCACGACGAGGTCGTATCACCGGCCGAGCGTCCGGCGTTTGAAGCCTGGGTGCGGAATTTCCTGCGGCCGATCGCCAACGATCTCGGCAGTGCGCCCACACCGGGTGAATCGCAAGAGCGCCAGGCGCTGAGAACCGATGTTTTCGGGACGCTTGCCTCGTACGGCCGCGATCCAGAATTAATCGCGCAATCGCGGTCACTCACGGAAGCGTACATGAAGGATCCCGCATCGGTGGAGGAAGCGCTTGCCGGCAACGCTCTATCCATCGCCGCCCAGAATGGCGATGCAGCGCTCTACGACAAGTTCGTCGCCCATTTGAAAACGGCCAAGACTCCCGGCGAGTATTACTCGTATCTGGGCGCGCTCACTTTGTTCCCCGAGCCGGCGCTCACCAAGCGCACTTTCGATTTCGTATTGAGTCCGGCCGTGCGAAATCAGGATATGTTCCTGCTTGTGGGTACGTTGCAGAATCCCGACACTCAGGCCGTGGCATGGGATCTCTTCAAAGCTGACTACAAGCAAATTACAGGCAAGATTGATGCGTCACTCGGCGGCGCACTCGTGCAGGTGGCGGGAATTTTCTGCGATCCGAAGCTCCGTGACGATTCGCTCCAATTCTTCCGCGAGCAGAACCTTCCCGGCTCAGAGCGATTGCTAGCGAACGCCAAGGATCAGGCAAACTCCTGCATCGAGCTGCGCACCCATCAGCAGGCGAATCTGGCAGCGTTCCTAAAGAAGTAAGGGAGTCCCGCCGCTCGCTGCGTTTATCGGGTCGGCGAGTCGCGCAGTTTGGCACACCTTCTAGTGCACGGATTCATCGAATTCGCGCATCCAGTCCTTTTTCTTAAGGACTTCGCGCGGCTTCGCGCCGTCGGCGGGTCCGACGATCCCGTCCTTCTCCATGATGTCGATCAGCCTCGCCGCGC
Source organism: Acidobacteriota bacterium (assembly GCA_003152355.1). GTDB lineage: Bacteria > Acidobacteriota > Terriglobia > Acidiferrales > UBA7541 > Palsa-147. The sequence goes on from PMAA01000146.1 coordinate 3,135, forward strand.
GGCCATAGCCGACTCGCAACCTGCGCTGCAAAGTCGAAGTTGAAGCGCGGCCCATCTCACACACCACGCGGACGGCATCATGATACAAATCGTCGTCCACCTCTTCGCCGCCTTCAGACGAACCGGGCGTCGCGTTCTCGTCCCTCGGCGGCTTGAGCATTTCTTCGTTGTAAACTGCCTTTGCCTGCTCGCGCCAGAATGTGCACACCGCCGCGATTTCTTCCTCAGTCACGTACGGGCCGTGGATGCGATGCAGCCGCGAAGAACCGGCTGGCAGGTAGAGCATGTCGCCTTTGCCGAGGAGCGATTCGGATCCATTGGCGTCCAAAATCGTGCGCGAGTCCACCTTGCTGGCCACGCGGAACGATATGCGCGCCGGAAAATTCGCTTTGATGAGTCCGGTGATGACGTCCACCGACGGCCGTTGCGTCGCAAGAATCAGATGGATACCGACCGCGCGCGCCATTTGTGCCAGCCGCGTGATGGATTCTTCAACGTTGTTCGTGTCCACCATCATCAAATCAGCCAGCTCGTCAATCACGATCACGATATAAGGAAGCGGCTTGTGTTCAACGTCCTCGACGCTGTCAAAGAGCGAGAGCGATTGATTCTTCTGGAACGTGCGATTGTATTGCTCGATGTTCCTCACGCCGCGCTGCGCGAGCAGCTTCAGCCGCCGTTCCATCTCCCGGGTGGCGTTCCGCAGAACGTTCGACGCAACCTTCGCATCAGTCACCACCGGCGTGAACAAATGCGGAATGTCTTCGTAAAGCCCAAGCTCGAGTCGCTTCGGGTCTACAAGAACGAGTTTCAATTCTTCTGGAGTCGCTGTGTAAAGCATGCCCATTAGCAGGGAATTGATGAAGACGCTTTTGCCCGTGCCGGTCGAGCCGGCGATCAGCAAATGCGGCATCTGCGTCAAGTCAGCGACACGAATTCGCCCGATCAGGTCCTTGCCAAGCGGCATCGTGAGCTTCGAAGCGGAGTGCACGAACTCCGGTGACTCAATGACTTCGCGAAGCGCGATTGTCTCGCGGTGCGGATTCGGCACCTCGATTCCAACCGTCGATTTCCCCGGAATGCGTTCAATGAGCAGCGACTCTGCTCTCAGTGCGAGGCAAAGATCCTCGGCAAGGCCGGTGATGCGGCTGTACTTGATACCAGCCTCGGGCTTGAATTCGAACGTGGTAACCACAGGGCCCGGATTGATCTGCGTGATGTGTCCCTTGACATCGAACTCTTCCGATTTCTGAACGATCGCGCGCGCGTAATCCTTCAATTCGGCCTCGTCCATCTTTTCGCCGTGCTCGGGAGGGCGAAGCAGTGAGGTCGAAGGCAGTCGATAACTGGTTTTGCCTTTCGCGATCTTCGGCTCGATCGCAGTTTTTGGTTTAGCCGGCGCAATTTCGGAATCGCGGAATTTAATCACCGCGGGACCGCTAGAAGAAGCTTCCGGCTCGGCATCTTCTTCGGGCTCGACTTCAGCGGCGATCGCCCCGTCCCTCGAAGAAACGGCCTGCGCCGGCGCAGCTTTGCGGCCCGAAATTTTGATCTCTTCCATCCTGCGGCGCAGTCGCATCGATTCGCGCTCTTCGCGCCAATCTTTTAGTCGAACGACCATCCGCCCGATGTAGCCTTCCGCGCCCATGGGCTCTCGCAGCCATTCGGCCGCGGCGCTGAACGAAAACCTCGTCGTGAGAAAGAGCGCGGTGAGAACGCACGCAATTCCGAAAAGATTCGCGCCAACCGGATTGAGCGCGCCGCGCAAATCTGACGCGAGAATCGTTCCCATCAATCCACCCGCAGGAATCGCGCCGCGTACATCCGGAAAGTGCAGCAGCGCGAGCTGCGCCGGTAAGAACAGGAACATCATCGTCACGCCAACAATCTTCGCAATCGGCGATGCGATCGCGAGGCTCCGGAACCATCGCATTCCCACAAAAAAAATCGCCGCGGGAATCAAGAATGCCCCGTACCCGCAGAGTTGGAAGAGCAAGTCGGCCAGATGCGCGCCGAATGGCCCGATCCAATTTCGAGCGGGTCCTGACACTGGCGCGGCCGCGGCAACGTTAAACGACTGGTCCTGCGGCGAATAGGAAAGCAGGCTCAACGCCAGCAGCACCGCCGCCATCAGGCACACAAATCCGACCATCTCATTGAGACGTTTGTTTTCAGTTGGGTTCAGGATGCGCACATACATCTCCCTTGGACAGGGGAAGGCCTGTTTACGACTGGGAGCACGCGGGCGCTATCGCGCGGAGCCCATTGGGAGGAACGCGAGTAACAAAATGACTATACCAAAGAGGATTCGGTAGTAAATAAAGATTTTCAGTGTGCGTGTCTGCAAATAGCGCAGAAAGAACGCAATAACAAGGTAGCCGACGATCGCGGAAACCGCGATGCTAATGGCAAGCGTGGAAATCGGCAAATCAAGCTGGCCGGTGTGGCGCATCTTGATCAGACCGGGCAATTCTTTCGCTGCGGCCCCGGCGATAAGCGGCGTGGAGAGCAGGAACGAAAAGCGGGCGGCCGCCTCTCGCGTCATTCCGCGGAACAATCCGGCGGTAATTGTGATTCCCGAGCGCGAAACACCGGGGAAGAGGGCAGTAGACTGAGCAACGCCAATCGTCATCGCATCGGCGAATCCCACGCGATCCATGCCTCTTTCGAGCTTACTAACGTACTCGGCGTACCACATCAGCAGCGCAACGCCGATCATTGCCATCGCAATGGGGCGCGGGTCACGCAAATATTCCTCGATCTTTTTTTCGAAAAGGAAGCCGACGATTGCGCCGGGAATCGTCGCGGCGACGAGATACCAGAACATTCGACGATTGTGTTGGACCTGCTCGCTCGAGGCGCCATTCGGATAATTGAATCCCAGGCCCGCGAGCGTAAGTTCGACCCAGTCGCGAAAGAAGTAGACCACCACCGCTATAAGCGTCCCCGCATGCAGCGCGACATCAAACGCCAGCCCTTGATCGGGCCAGTGGAGCAGCTTCGGGATCAAAATCAAATGCGCGCTGCTACTGACCGGAAGAAATTCCGTCAGCCCCTGCACGATTGCTAGAACGATGGCTTGGAAAAGAGACATTCGATTCAGCTCCGCGCGTTTCCTGAAGCCGCCGCGCCGAATGATTTGATCATAGCGTAGGCGCTGAGCCCGCCCGGATAGTAATCCTTCAAAATGCCGCGCGAAATATAACCATGCTTGTTCCAGAACGCAATCGCCGCTGGGTTATTTACCGCCGTCTCTATCTCGATCGTCTTGACCCCTTGCCGCACGAGGCGCGCTTCCGATTCGCGCACCAGCGCCGATCCCGTGCCCGCCCGCCGAAACTGTGCGAGAACATCAATTGTGATGATGTGGCCCACCTGTTCCCAGTTCGCAGGGAGCAGGAATCCGGCAATCTGTCCGTCGCGCTCAGCGACGATTCCCTCGGCGCCCGGCAACCGCAGATACCAGCGCAGTTCGCGCCGCGAGTATGCAATTTCCCGCGGATAGCAGACTTGGTCAATTTCGTAAAGCGTCTCAAAATCTTCAGGTCGAAATGTCCGCAGCAGTGCACTCGCCGCCGATTGTTGTTTTGCACCCGGCATCAGTTCATCCCGCAATTGCTCGATCTGTCTGAAAATTGTTTTGTCGCGGCGACGGTCAATCTCAACCTGCTATTGAAATTCACGGCGAACCGGCTGTCATTCCGAGAAACATCCGACGAGGATGCGCCGAGGAATCTGCGTTTCGCTCTCATCGCCTTAGATATAGATCGCCCGATTGTCAAATTTCCAAAATGACAGGAAGAATCAGCGGCCGCTTGGCCGTCTGCTTGTTCAGAAAGCGCTTCAAATCCACGCGGATTTTTTCCTTGATGACGCCCCAATCGGTTTTTTCTTCCGGCGTGGATTGTTCGATCGTCTTCAAGATCACTTCGCGGGCTTTCGCCATCAATTCCTGGCCATCATCCGACGGCACAAATCCGCGCGAAACAATCTCCGGCTGCCCTTCGAGCCGCCCAGTATGCTTGTCAATTGCGAGAATCGGCACCACCACGCCGTCTTCCGCCAGGTGCCGGCGCTCGCGAATCACCACTTCCTCAATTTCCTCAAGCGAGCCGGAATCCACGAGAACTCGTCCGGCGGTCACCGGTTCTCGGCGGTGCGCGCCGTCCGCCGTGAACTCGATCGGCTGGCCGCTTTCGAGAAGGAAAACCTCGCCCGAAACTGCGCCAACTTGCTCCGCGAGCGCCGCGTGGCGGAAGAGATGCCGGTACTCGCCGTGCAGCGGAATAAAATATTTCGGCCGCACAAGATTCAGCACCAGCTTCATTTCTTCCTGGCTCGCGTGGCCGGAGACGTGAATCGGCGCCGACCGTCCGCCTTCGTAATAAACGAGAACTTGCCGCCGGAAGAAATGGTCGATCATCCGGAAAATCGCCTTTTCGTTTCCAGGAATAATTCGCGCGGAAAGGACGACGGTGTCGTTTTCCTCAATGCTCACGAACCGGTGATTGTCCACGGCAATCCGCGAAAGCGACGACATCGGCTCCGCCTGCGTGCCGCTCGCCAAAATCGCGAGTTTGTGCGGATCGTACGTGCGCAAATCCTGCGGCCGGACGAGGCTGCCGTCGGGAATCCGAAGCCGGTTCAGTTCGTGGGCGATTTCGACGTTGTCCACCATGCTGCGCCCAACAAAGCCGATCTTCCGCCCGCACATCGTCGCGATATCAATCACCTGCTGAATGCGGTGAATCGAGCTCGCGAAGCACGAGAACACAATCTTTCGCGGCGCAGCGCGGCAAAGCTCTTCAAGCGGCATCGTCACGGCGCGTTCGGATGGCGTAAAGCCCGGTCGCTCGACGTTCGTGCTGTCGCTGAAAAGCGCAAGAACGCCTTCCTGCCCGTAGCGCGCGAGCGCGTGCAGATCGAACGGCTTCCCATCCACAGGCGTCTGGTCAATTTTGAAATCGCCGGTATGGATGATCACGCCCACCGGAGTCCGAATCGCCAGCGCGACGCAGTCAATCGTGCTGTGCGTCACGTGCAGGAATTCGATCTTGAACGGACCAAGCTCGACATGATGTCCCGGCGCAATTTCGCGCAGGTCCGCCTCTTCGGCGGCGTTTCTCTCTGCCAGTTTTTTGTGGACGAGCGCCAGCGTGAATTGCGTGCCGTACACGGGAACGTTGAGATCGCCAAGGATGTACGGGAGCGCGCCAATGTGATCTTCATGCGCGTGAGTGAGCAGAATCGCGCGCACCATCTGGCGATGCTGCTTCAGATATGTAATGTCTGGAATGACGATGTCCACGCCAAGAAGTTCGGCTCCGGGGAACATCAGGCCTGCATCAATGACGATGATGTCGTCACCGCTGCGCAGCACCATCATGTTCATTCCGAACTCGCCGAGGCCGCCGAGCGGAATTGCCAGAACGGAAGGTTTACTCAAGGAGGTCCTTCATTTTTTGACTCACGGGGCATCGTACCACATGCCGTTCGAGGACTCGCCAGGCGAGTCGCGGATCAGTCAGCGGTGCTGCCGGCGAAAAGTCGCGCGACGGCCACAAGAAGAATTGCGCCAACTGTCGCGGCCGCCAGGCTGCCGAAGAATCCAAACATAGCAATATTGAGCTTTTGAAAGATCCATCCGCCGATTACAGCGCCGACGAGCCCAAGGACAACATCTGCAAGGCAACCAAACCCGCGGCCGCGCGAAACGGTCCCGGCGATCCATCCGGCGATGAGCCCGATGATGATCCACAAAATAAAGCTATTGGAAGGCAGAAGAATGTAAGTGCGAAAGTCATGTTGAACGATGCTAGCGAGTATCGTGCTCATGTCCGCCCCTTGATGTAACGCAGCGTGTTCGCGTCACGCCACTTTCCTGTTTTCTATTTTGCGCGTTTGTAATATCAATGGTGCGCGCGATTCCACGCTTTCGCGATTTATTCGCACCAGTTCAAGTACATTACCTGCGGAGGCCCTGAATGGCAAAGAAAAAGGGTGTGACCGGAAGAATCCTTCACGATCCGATTAAGGATCACCTCACGCCCATGTTTCCGCTCGATCTTTCAAAAATTCGCACCGTGGATGAACTCGTCCGCGCGATGGGCCGGACCGCTTTCACGGGTCGCCAGATCGGCGATGGCGTGGATGTTCTGGAGGAAATGGCGCGCGACAAAGATTGTTTCATCGTGATGACACTCGCGGGCGCTATGACCGTCGCCAAGATGGGCTTGATCTTCTGCGATCTGATCGAATCCGGTATCGTTCGCGCCATCGTTTCCACCGGCGCGCTCATGGCGCACGGTCTTGTCGAGGCCACCGGCCTTAAGCATTACCGCTACGATCCAAAAATGGACGATCGCGAACTCTTCAAGGCCGGCTACAACCGCGTCTACGATTCGCTCGAGCCGGAAACGAATCTCGATCACGTCGAAGAAGTCGTCGAGGCGGTCCTTTGGGATTGGGATCCCGACGAAATCGTGTGCAGTTGGAAATTGAACCGCCGCATCGGCGAACATCTTCTCAAGCACGCCGAGGGTCGCGGCATCCTCAAGTCTGCCGCCGCGCACAACGTCCCCATTTTCGTTCCTGCCTTTAGCGATTCCGAACTCGGTATTGATTTCGTGCTCCACAAGAAGCAGCGGTCGCGCAAAGGCATTCCGACTTTGCGGTTTGATCCCTTCGAAGATTTTGAGCACTACGCCAAGACGATGCTAGCGACGAAACGCATGGGCATCCTGACGATCGGCGGCGGCGTCCCGCGCAATTGGGCGCAGCAATTCGGCGTCTACGCCGAACTTCTCGCGCGACGCGGCTACGAAAAGATTCCACTTAAGCGCTACAACTACGGCGTGCGCATCTGTCCCGAGCCCGTGCATTGGGGCGGCCTCTCTGGCAGCACCTACACCGAAGCCGTTTCTTGGGGGAAATTTGTGCCGCCCGAAGAGGGCGGGCACCTCGCCGAAGTTTTCGACGACGCCACCGTCGCGCTCCCGCTCATGGCCGCCGCGCTCTTCGAGCGCCTCGGTTATTTCAAGAAAAAGAGGCGCTAGGCGCGCGGCCATCGCGAACACAATTCAATATTCGCGCAACAGAAGCTGTCGCTCGCGAGGCTTAGAATTTCAGAGCCCGGAGGCTCCCGCCTCCGGGTCCGAAATCCCGATGCAACGCCATCGATACCGATGGAGAATTATCTTCGAGATCAAAAGTGTGAAACTGCGGCGAAGCTAGTCGTCTTCGCCAAGCAGAATTGCAGCGGAAAGAACGGTGGTCCACAGCCCCCGCTTATCGCCAACGGCGGACTGCGTAATATTCATCGTGCGCACGATCTTATTCGAGATTCGATAGACTTCCTTCTTCTCATCCCAAGACAAATCCGGATCGAATTCCACGTTCAGCGTCGTCGCCAGCATCTCCGCCGCCAGTTCTTCGCAGTATTCGCCCGCGACTTCTTCCGTTTCGCCGAACGAATGATGCTCGGAAAGATATCCGAACATCGATTTATCGCCGGGAAGCGCGAGTCCGACGCCCGCCGCGATCAGCCGGTGCGGTTCGCGTGTCTGATTTTCGCTGATCACGCAAAACGCCACCTGTCCCGGCTTCAAATGCTTCAACCCCTCGCTGCGTGAAATCAATTTGCAGTACGGAGGAAAAATCGAGGAAACGCGAACGATGTTGCACGCGGCCACGCCCGCGTTGCGCAGCGCGAGCTCGAAGCTCGAAAGCCTCTCGCGATGTTTTCCAACTCCCTTGGTGAGGAAAATCCTGGTCGCAACGAATGCCATGTTTGGTGCCGGGCTTTGGCTCCTCCGCTCGTCAGAGTCGGAAAAATTTTACGTCACGAAAATTAACAAGAAGGTGCATGGGTGTCAACGTAAATTGAACCTTCTGGCGAAATGAATGCTGTCACATCGCGCACAACACAAACTTCGCAGCGTCTCACCCGAGCATCACGGCGATCGTAGGGCCCGCCGGTAGACGGGCCGTCTTTAAGTTTCGCGATTTCTGATGGTGTGGCTTCACCTCGAATTTCGCTCCGCAGCTTCTTCCTGCGCCGCTTTCAAAATCGCATCCAGCGCCTCACGCGGCTCAATCCGCCAATTCCCGTCAGCTTCGCTAGGAATCGTTTTCGTGCGCGCGAGATAATCAATGATTAGCTCTCGAATCTCATCGCCCGATCGCGCCACGATCGGCAAATCTTTATACACGCCGTAGCCCCCTCCGCCCGTATAGCGGTAATTGTTGATCGCGACGCGCAACTTCTCAGTCGGCTGCAGCGCCGCACCCTTGTACGTGAGATTTCGAATTCGCTCCCCGGCGGGCAGCGTCAGATCAATCACGTAAGAAACACCTTCGGCGTTGTCCGAATTATATCCAGGAAGCTTTACCTTCTGCCCCTCAGCAAGTGGCCATCCAGAATAAAAGCTAGCGGCATGCTCGAGCGCATCCCTCAATTGCGCGCCGGTCATCTCCACGGTATAGAGCGTGTTCTCGTAAACGTACAGCGCCGAAATCTGCCGCACGGTGACGGGCCCCGCGGGAATATTCATGCTCGGAAGAAACATCGTAGCCATCGAAACGTCCGCGTGTCCCGCGTCGAGCTGTACCTTGTGAATCAAATCCACAAGCGGATCATCAATGTAACGCGCAGTAAGCCCGTCGAGCGCCTTCGCCGATGTCGCGATCGGCGTATCGAGATATTTCTCGGTCGCCTGATGGTACGGCGCGACGATCCGCGCAAGCCCCGCATCCTCCGCGACGCTGTCCGTCGCCGGTATCGTCCGCGAATGCTTGGAGTCGATTTTCCATGCACCCGTCGCGTCGCGCTCCATCTTGATGTCGGCGCGCGCCAGCGATCCGCCCCAATTCTTCGCCTGAGAAAGCAGAACGCCGTGAACCATAAGCTCCGGCATCTCCTGATGCGTATGCCCGTAGAAAATCATGTCAATGTCCGGAACCTCGTCGGCTAATTCCCATGCAGCATTTTCATCGCGTAGATCCTCGCTCCCGTACATCTCGCCGGTTTTCGGATCGCGGTCGAGCCCCGAGTGCATGATCACGACGACGAGGTCCGCCTTTTTCCTGACCATAGGCACAATCTTTTTTGCCGTCTCCACGATCGGCTCAAATTCATAGCCTCGATAATGATCCGGGATTTCCCATCGCGGCACGCCCGGCGTGATGAAGCCGATAATTCCCACGCGCACTCCATCCACATTGCGAATCACATACGGCGGAACGTACGCCACGCCAGCCGTGTAGATCTGCTTCAAATTCGCCGCCAGCCACGGAAAATGCGATTCGCGCTTCGCCTTCCACATCGAATCGAGGCCGAAATTGAATTCGTGATTGCCGACGGCCATCGCATCGTAGTGCATTGCATTGAACGCGGCGATCGCCGGGTTCGGCTTCGTCGCGTCCTTCTTCGCGAAATAGTAGACGAGCGGCGTCCCCTGCGTCGTATCTCCGCAATCGAGCAGCAGCGCATGCGGCGCCTCCGCGCGCTGTTGCTTCACGAGCGTCGCCATTTTTGTCAGTCCGTTCGGCACCGCTTTATCGGCGTAATAATCCCAGGCAGCGAGATGGCCATGAGAATCCGTTGTGCTCAGCAGCGTGATTGTCACCGCAGACGGCCCCGCGTGCGCTGGCTTAGTCCCTTGCGAAGGCCTCGGCGTCGCCGTAACAACGCCCTGCTGCGCATACACAGCTGGCCCTAAGCCAATAGCTGAAACGAAAAAAATCGAACTAAGAAATCTCATGCCAATTTGCATCAAACGCTCCGACTCCCAGTCTCTTACAGCGCGCTCTTTCTATTTTGATTCAGAGCCCGGAGGCCCCCGCCTCCGGGTCTGCGCCCGACGCGCCGCAGTCTAACACGCCGGACAAATTGTCCACGGCTCGCGCGTACGTGGCCTTGAAAAGCTTTCACCGCGCCCCTATACTGACTTCAGCGTTCATTCCGCGCGCGACGCGGATTCCAGCGGCTGATTTCGCGGCCACCGGATCACGGAGGAAACTTCGGAGTGGCCAGTCCAGCCGTCGTAGCCCAGTCGAAACAAAGTTACATCCTCGACAAACTGCATTCCTTAAGCGGCGTTATTCCCATAGGCGTGTTTCTTCTCGAGCATTTCTTTGAAAATAGTTACGCGCTCGTCAGCCCCGACAAATTCAACTACGTTGCCGGCAAACTCGAGACGATTCCGTGGCGCGTTCCTGTGGAACTCCTCGGCATCTGGCTGCCGATACTGTTTCACGGCCTCTACGGCTTCTATATCTGGTGGAAAGGGAGTTCGAACGCCATAGGCCATCCGTGGATGTCGAACTGGATGTACGTCCTACAGCGTTGGACAGGAATAATCGCGTTCTTCTTTATCGGCTGGCATGTTTATATGGAACGATTCCTCACGAACGGCCGCTCAACCTACGCCGGAGTCGCGAACGATCTCGCCAGTCCCTATTCCGTGGCCTTCTACGCCATCGGCGTCGTTGCCGCGTCATTTCACCTCGGCAATGGGCTTTGGAATTTTGCATGTAAGTGGGGCATCGCAATCAGCCCGCGCTCGCAACGCGCCGCTGCAGTGTTCGGCGCGCTCGTTGCCATAATATTTACGATTGTCGGTCTCACGATCATCGCGGGCTTTCATTATCAGTGGCGCCCGCTCGACACCTACATCCAATGAAAAATACACGGGTCATTATCGTTGGCGGCGGTTTGGCCGGGCTCATGGCCGCGATTCGCGTCGCCGAATCCGGTGTGCCCTGTGATCTTTTCTCGATCGTTCCCGTAAAACGTTCTCATTCCGTTTGCGCCCAGGGCGGAATCAACGCCGCGAAAAATCTGAAGGGCGAAGGCGATTCGATCGCGAAGCATTTTGACGACACGATTTACGGCGGCGACTTCCTCGCCAATCAGGCGCTCGTAGAAGGAATGTGCGAGGCCGCCCCCGCGATCATCGATCTTCTCGACCGCATGGGCGTCATGTTCAATCGCACGCCCGAAGGCCTGCTCGATTTCCGGCGCTTCGGCGGCACGATGTACCATCGCACCGCGTTTGCCGGCGCCACCACCGGCCAGCAATTGCTCTACGCACTCGACGAGCAGGTGCGCCGCCACGAGAGCGAAGGCAAAATCCGCAAGTACGAAGGCTGGACATTTCTCTCCGCCGTCATTGATAACGGCGGGATCTGCCGCGGCATCTGCGCAATGGACTTGAAAACGATGGAAGTCCGCACGTTCCGTGCCGACGCTTCGATTTTCTGCACCGGCGGCATCGGCGCGGTTTTCGTCCGCTCGACGAACTCCGTCGTCTGCACCGGCTCCGCGCAATCCGCGCTCTTCCAGCAGGGCGTCTACTACGCCAACGGCGAATTCATTCAAGTGCATCCGACAGCGATTCCGGGCGAAGACAAGCTCCGCCTGATGAGCGAATCGGCGCGCGGCGAAGGCGGCCGCGTCTGGGTGCCGAAACAGCCCGGCGACAAGCGCCCCGCGAACTCAATCCCCGAAAACGAGCGCTTCTATTTTCTCGAAGAGTGGTATCCGAAGTACGCGAACCTCGTGCCCCGCGACGTCGCCACGCGCGCGATTCACAAGATCGTCTACGAGGATAAACTCGGCATCGGCGGCGAACCCGCCGTCTATCTGGATGTCACGCACCTTTCACGCGAAGTTCTCGACCGCAAGCTCGAAGGCATTCTCGAAATCTACGAAAAGTTCGTCGGCGTTGACCCCCGCAAAGAGCCCATGAAAGTTTTCCCAGCCATGCATTACACGATGGGCGGCCTGTGGGTGGACAACGAGAACCAGGCGACAAACGTTCCGGGAATCTATGCCGCCGGAGAATGCGAGTATCAATACCACGGCGCAAATCGCCTCGGCGCGAATTCGCTCGTGTCCTGTATCTACGGCGGAATGCTCGTCGGCCCGGCATCCGTACGTTACGCGCGCAATCTTGAGAAAGGCTCGGACGCGACCGACGAAAGCGTTTTCGAAGCCGAGCGCGTCCGCCAACGCGAAGCGAACGACCGCCTTCTCCACCAGCAGGGAAGCGAGAACCCCATTACCATTTGGAAAGAGCTCGGCGACACGATGACGGAAAACGTAACCGTCATCCGCTATAACGACAAGATGCGGCAAACACTCGCGAAGATTGATGCGCTCGAAGAGCGCTACCGGCGCATCAATCTTTCCGACCGCACGCAGTGGGCGAATCAGACGCTGCAATTCGCGCGCGAACTCGAGAACATGCTCATCCTCGCAAGAGTCATCACGCTCGGCGCCATCGCGCGGGACGAGACTCGTGGCGCTCACTACAAGCCCGATTTTCCCGATCGCGACGATGCCAACTGGCTGAAGACGACGAAGGCAAGTTACAACGGCGGGAAAATAAAACTCGAGTACGAGCCGGTGGACGTTTCGTTAATTCAGCCGCGCGAGCGCAAATACACCGCCGCTAAATAGAGCGGTAATTTAATTTAGGGCGCAACTCACTGCGCCGCGGAATAGCCGAATCACGGCAACTGTTTTGTGGGAGCGCTGCGCTGCCGTGAACGAATTTGGTGAAGGCTCGCTGCGCCGCCGAACAGACGAATACGGCCGTCAGTTCGTAGGGGCGTTGCTTGCTGCGCCCGGTTTTGGCTGGATCGACACGAGGCATCATGCCCGACAAAACATTCATCGTCCGCGTAAAACGCCAACAACACCCGGACGAAGCAATTCACTGGGACGAATTCGAACTGCGCTATCGCCCGCACCTGAACATCATCACGTGCCTGCGCGACATCGCCGAACACCCAACCACCCGCGATGGCCGCGAAGTGACGCCCGTAAGCTACGACGCCAATTGCCTCGAAGAAATTTGCGGCGCATGCGCCATGCTAATCAACGGCTATCCGCGCCAGGCATGCTCTGCGCTCGTCGATTCGCTCGATAAGCCCATCCGTCTCGAGCCTCTCGAAAAATTTCCGCTCGTGCGTGATCTCCTGGTAGATCGCTCGCAGATGTTCGAAAGCCTCAAGCGCATGCACTGCTGGATTCCGATTGACGGCACCTACCCGCTCGGCGAGGGCCCGCGCATGTCGCCCGCACTGCAGGAACAGGGCTATCCTCTTTCACGCTGCATTTCGTGCGGCAATTGCCTCGAAATCTGCCCAAAGGTGAACGAGCACTCAGATTTCGTCGGCGCAGCCATCATCAGCCAAGTGCGCCTTTTCAACTTGCATCCAACCGGCGCCATGCACGCAAGCGAGCGACTCGAAGCCATGATGGGCCCCGGTGGAATCGAAGATTGCGATAACGCGCAGAATTGCGTGAAGGTCTGCCCCAAGGGCATTCCGCTCACCGAATCAATCGCCGCCGTCAACGGCCAGGTCCTGCGCCACGCCATCAAGACCTGGTTCACCGGCCACGACTGACATCGCCGCTTTTTTCAAATCTCAAATTTCAACTGGGGTGGCGCTGCCGTTCGTCGCTCCGCCGTTCGCCATCTCTCGTAGGGGCGGGTCTCAGACNNCGACCCGACGAGGGTCGGCCGACGAATCCGCATTTGCCCGCTCGAAATTGCGTTTCCAATTGTTCCCGTCAGAGATCCGCACGACACTTGCTCTAGCGGCCCCGCCGCCTTTCAGGTATAACTCCAACGCAGCAAAATTTTGCGTGCATCTGCCGACTTCGGGCGCCGCGCATGGAGAGCAATGATTGATCCGCTCGATAATCACCGGAGCCTGCCTTCTACTCCTGCTCGCGATTCCACTAATTGTAATGACCGCCGCTGACGAAATTTCACCCAAAGCGCGGCAGCTTCATTTCAGCTCCATCGTCGTGGACACCCACGACGACACCACCCAGCGCCTCCTCGATCCCGGTTTCGACATCGGTGTGCGCCACACCGATGGCGACATTGATATCCCCCGCANNCTCGCTCGATCAGATCGATGCCGTGCGCGAAATGGTGAGCACGCATTCGAAGGATCTCGCCCTCTGCACCACCGCTGAAGAAGTTCGCCGCGCTCACGCCGCCGGTAAAATCGCCGTCCTGATGGGCGTCGAGGGCGGCCACATGCTTGGCAACGACATCCGCATGGTGCGCATCTTCTCCGATCTCGGCGTGCGCTACATGACGCTCTCCTGGTCGAACACGAACGAGTGGGCCGACTCCTCAGGCGACATCAATGATCCCAAGGTTCAGCATCACAACGGCCTCACCGATTTCGGCAAGGAAGTCGTCCGCGAAATGAATCGCCTCGGCGTGATGGTGGACATCTCCCACGTCGCCGACAAGACTTTCTACGACGCGCTCGAAGTCAGCCGCGCACCTCTCATCGCGTCGCATTCCTCCTGCCGCGCCCTTTGCAATGCCCCGCGCAACATGACCGACGACATGATTAAAGCTCTCGCTGCCAAGGGCGGGGTCATCCAAATTAATTACCACATCGGCTTCCTCAGCCAGAAATTCCGCGACGCCGACCAGGCCAATCCCGAACTTTCGAAGCAAATGAATGCGGAGGTGGAAAAACGCTGCGGCAAGATCGAGAGCTGCCAGCTCATCGAAGGCGAGAAACTGGTGCGCGAAGCCATTGACGCCGGCAAGCTTCCTCGCGTCGAATGGACGGAAATCATCGAGCACATCGATCACGCCGTAAAGCTCGTCGGCGCCGATCACGTCGGCCTCGGCTCTGATTTCGACGGCGCCAACATGCCCTACGGCATGGAAGACGCATCTCATCTTCCGCGCATCACCGACGCGCTCCTGAAAAAAGGCTACTCGGATTCCGACATTCGCAAAATTCTGGGAGGCAATACGCTCCGCGTCATGGAGCAAGTGGAAGCAACCGCACGATCGCTCGCCGCAGAACACTCAACCCCATAGTGGACACGATAAAGGAGATGACTGCCGTGAAGATTTCGAAATTCCGCGCGCCGCTGCTAGCCGCCATCGTCAGTTTTAGTTTCTTTGCAATCAACGCCGCTGGTCAAACCGGCACGCAGGCCCCGGCGAAAAAACCGGCGGCTACCGCCGGAACAAGGACACATATGAGCTACGATCCCGCATTGCTTCATCCTGCGACCCTGAAAGCGCAGGCGCCCGATACATTCGAAGTAAAATTTACGACCACCGCCGGCGATTTCGTCGTGCAAGTGAATCGTTCGTGGGCGCCGATCGGCGCGGATCGCTTTTACAATCTTGTGAAGCACCATTTCTTCGACGGCGAAGCTTTTTTCCGCGTCATGCCCGGATTCATCGTCCAATTCGGCCTGAGCGCTTTTCCGCAAGTGAACGCGGCGTGGCAGAAAGCGAACATCAAGGACGATCCAGTCAAGCAGTCGAACAAAGCTGGCACCATCACCTTCGCGACCGCCGGCCCCAACACGCGCACCACGCAGCTCTTCATTAATTTCGGCGAGAATGGAGCTCTCGACGGTCAGGGCTTCGCGGCGTTCGGCACTGTCACCGATGGCATGGATGTCGTTCAGAAGATTTACAGCGGATACGGAGAGGCGCCCGACCAAAACGAAATTCAGAACAAGGGAAAAACGTATCTCGAGGCCAAGTTCCCGAAGCTCGATACGATTAAATCCACGACGATCATCTCGCCCGCGTCTGCTGCCGGCGGCGCAACTCCGGCCCATCCGGCGCCAAAGCCGGCGCCGAAGCCGCAATAGCTCAATCGAGGGTCAGACGCGAGTCCGAGACAGAGATTGAATTTCAGACCGGCGGGNNCGGCGGGCGGCGAGGGAATCTTGCCGCCCGCTCTAGCTCGATCACATTAAGTCCCGTAGCCAGCAGCCTCCGCCCGATTGCCGACCGCGCATTTTGCGCGATTGCGAGAAGTACGCTTTCGCTCGATACGATCGGCACAGTGCGATGGCCCACGCGGTCCTGAAATGGCGCAATCTCGTCGGCTTCCTTCAGCACGTCCGTTAATTCGCTCGACAGCTCGAAATCGCGCCCCACTGCAATCTGGCTCTTGTTTCTCCAGCGCCAGAATGGCTGAGATCCGATTGCCAGCCAAGTCTTCTCGCGCGACGCGCGCATCCCCGCATAGTATTCGATCCAATAATTCCAGCGCTGCGGGCTGATCCGGCAAAGTTGCCGCATCGTTTTCTCGATCTCGTCCGTCTCGCTCCAGTAGCGCGACAGGCGGTCCCAGTTGTCCATGTAAAGCCCGGCCAGAACATCCGAAACCTCGATGAATTCGGACGCCCGGCTGTGCGCGATCATCACCGCCAATTCAAACGCGCGCAGCAAATCGCGCGTCAGCCGCCTCGGCGTGTCAGACGCCTCATTGCCGCCGCCAGTATTCGTCGGGCTCTTGCGCGTCGTCATGGGAAGGGGTTCGAGCCAGTATCGATCTAAAGTCCGAGCACGCTCACCAGTTCGCGCACGGAAGCAGACGATTTATCGAGCGCAGCTTGTTCTTCCGCTGTCAATTTGATTTCGATAATCTGCTCGATGCCGCGCGCCCCAAGCTTCACCGGCACGCCGACAAACAATCCGCGCACGCCATATTCGCCTTCGAGATACGCCGCGCAAGGCAGAATTTTCTTCTTGTCGTGCAGAATCGCCTTCACCATTTCGACCACCGCCGCAGAAGGCGCGTAATACGCCGAACCTGTCTTCAGCAAGTTGACGATTTCCGCGCCGCCCTTGCGCGTCCTCGTCACGATCGCTTCGATCGTTTCCTTCGGCAGCAATTCCGGCAACGGAATTCCCGCCACAGTCGAGTAACGCGCCAGCGGCACCATATCGTCGCCGTGCCCGCCGAGAACAAAAGAGTGCACGTTTTCGACCGAAACGCCCAGCTCCGCCGCCACAAACGTGCTCATCCGCGCCGAATCGAGCACACCAGCCATGCCGATCACACGATTTTTCGAAAAGCCACTGATTTTGTACGCCGCCTGGGCCATCGCATCGAGCGGATTGGTCACCAGAATCAAAATCGCGTTCGGCGAAAACTTCACCACATTTTCGACCACCGCTTTGACCACGTCATAATTCGCCTTCAACAGATCATCGCGGCTCATCCCCGGCTTGCGCGGAAATCCCGCGGTAATCACCACGATGTCGCTGTTCGCCGTCTCGCGATAATCTCCCGAGCCCGTCGAAATCCCCGCCGCGTGCGAATCGCTGCCGAGAATCGGCCCCGATTCCAGCATGTCGAGCGCCTTGCCCGCCGGAACCCCATCAAGAATGTCCGTCAGCACGACATCGGCGATGCCCGAATCCAAAATTCGCTGCGCCGTCGTCGACCCGACGAAACCACCACCCACCACCGTAACTTTCTTCCGCATTCGAACTATCCTCCGGGAACTACGAAAAACATCGAGCGGCTCATCCACCCGCATAAATCGAGCCGCGCTTTAATCCGAGGTGCGTGCGCCTTGCATATTCTCGACAATCGCCGCGGCGAACTCCGACGTTTTCACCTTTGTCGCGCCGTCCATCAATCGCTCGAGATCGTACGTAACCCGCTTTTGCTGGATCGCCCGCGCAATTCCTTCTTCGATCAGCTTCGCCGCTTCGCCCCACCCGATAAAATCAAACATCATCGCGCCCGACAGCATCACTGAACTCGGATTAATCACGTCTTTATCCGCATATTTCGGCGCCGTGCCATGCGTCGCTTCAAAAACGCCGAATCCGTCCCCGATATTTGCACCCGGCGCTATTCCCAGTCCACCCACCTGCGCCGCGCAAGCGTCCGAAAGATAATCGCCATTCAAATTCGGCGTCGCAAACACTTGATATTCATCCGCGCGCAGCAGCACCTGCTGGAACACGGAATCCGCGATGCGGTCGTTCACGAGAATTTTATCCTTCCACTGTCCGCGCCCGTGCGATGGATAAATCGCATCCAGTGTCTGCTTCACTTCCGCATAAAGCTGCTTGCGAAAATCCTCAGTGCCGCGCTCGAGCCCCGGCTCGATCATCGCGGCATTTTGCTCCACGGAAAGATTCGCGTCGCGATCCTTATTATCCAGAATCCAGCTCTCGCGCTCCGTCACGATTTCGTTGCGAAATTCCTGCGTCGCCAGTTCGTAGCCCCAATCGCGGAACGCGCCTTCGGTAAATTTCTGAATGTTGCCCTTGTGCACCAGCGTCACGATGCGGCGTTTGTGCTCGATCGCGTGTTGGATCGCGCGGCGCACCAGCCGCTTCGTTCCCGTCGGTGACATCGGCTTGATGCCCACGCCGGAATCTTCGCGGATGCGCTTCTTCCCGCCCTTGAGCATTTCATTATTCAGAAAATCGATCAGCTTTTTCACTTCGGGCGTCCCCGATTTCCACTCGATTCCCGCATAAACGTCTTCCGTATTCTCGCGGAAAATCACCACATTCATGCGTTCGGGATGGCGCACGGGGGAGGGAACGCCGGCGAAATAACGCACCGGCCGGACGCACGCATACAAATCCATAATTTGCCTCAGCGCCACGTTGAGCGACCGAATCCCGCCGCCCACCGGCGTCGTTAGTGGGCCCTTGATGGCCACGCGAAAATCGCGAATCGCGTCCACGGTTTCCTGCGGCAGCCATTCCTTCAGCGAGTTGAACGCCTTTTCGCCCGCCAGCACTTCCAGCCACGCCACCTGCCGCTTCCCGCCGTAAGCTTTCTCGACCGCCGCGTCAAACACGCGTCGCGACGCCTTCCAAATGTCGCGCCCCGTGCCGTCGCCCTCGATGAACGGCAGAATCGGCTTATCAGGAACATGAAATTTGCCGCCGCTAAATTCAATCGCCTTGCCTTCGGCCGGAACGGCAATCCCGTTATACGCAGACTTGCTCACCGTTGAGCTCCTCGGATGATTCCATCGCGGCGCCGCAACCGTCGAAACGATTTCGCTTCGCCGCAATTTGCATTGTAATGATACGCGCCGTGATGACAGTAGTGTCGCGCACTCTCACGCGCCTCAGCAAGCCGGAAACGATATCATAATTGCCATACGCGAACGCGAATCGTGGCGCGGGCATCCTGCCCGCGACCTTGTACCGCGCGTGGAATATCGCAGTCGCTAGTTGGCCGGTTAATCCAACCAAATAGTCTTCGTAATTAGTCCGAGGGCCGAGATCGTTTGGCAATGAAGCGATCCCTTCACGCCACTTTTGCTGCTAACCCGGGCGCGCCTTTCGGTGGGAGCCCCTGCTTCAGCAGGGGGAAGCTGGACTTAAGTCCAGCGAAGGAAAATCTCGCCGTCGACGGGCTTTTAAGCCCTGAGAATAGTCTGATGTATCCCTCGAAGCTATTTTCCAACGACGAGATACCGCTGGAAGAATTCAAGCGTTTCAAACACCAATCGCGCCCTGGCCTCCGGCGTCCGGAAGGTATGCACATCATCGAGTTTTATCAGTTGAACGGGCACTCCCGCAGCCTGCAGCTTCTCGTAAAGCTCCTCCGCTTGCGCGATCGGCACATCCGTGTCCTGCGTGCCGTGCAATATCAGAAACGGCGCGTTGCCTTTCGCGACGTGAAAAACCGGCGACGCGTCGCGCCAAACTTCCGGATGCGTCGTAAGGTCCGCGCCGAAGAAGATCGCCAGGAACGATTCGTCGCCGGCGTCTCGCGTCGTCGTGAAATCGGTCGGCCCGCTCACGTCCACCACAGCTTGCACGCGGCTCGAGTATTTCGCGAGCGCCGCATCGGAGTTATCCCGTGTATTTTCCATCCCCAGAAGCGCCGCCAATTGCGCCCCAGCGGAATGGCCGAACGCTCCGATGTGATCGGGATCGACGCCATACTTTGCAGCGTTCGCCCTTACCCACCGCACCGCACGCTGCACATCGTCCAATTGCGCCGGCCAGCGATTGTCCGTGCCTTGCAGCANNCGCGACGAATCCCGAGCGCGCAAGAAACTTCCCCATATTCCGCATCGTGTCCTTGTCAAAGCTCGTCCACCCGCCGCCGTGAATCAGCAGCACCGCAGGGCGAGGACGCGCGCTGGATTCCGTGGGCTCGTAAACGTCAAGCAGCAAGTCATGGCCGCTCACCGATCCGTACGCGACATTCTCGTGAACCGATACTTCCGCATCGGCATCTGACGCAGGCGCCTGATTCGATGCCGGCGAGTGTTGCGCTGATTTCGAATCTTGAGCTACGCCAGGCTGCTGCGCCTGCAGATGTAGCGGCGCACCGAAAAGTGCGAAGAAAAGCAAGAAACCAAGCCTGCGCATGGATTTCATTCTAACTCAGCTTCGCCGACGCATCAGCGCCGGAGTCATCTGTCACGCGCCAGTCGCGGCGAGACATACCAGAACTGTCGTCCACTCGATCAAAGTAATCGTAGGGCTGGCCGGCAGG
>PMAA01000150.1:0-15687 GCA_003152355.1 Acidobacteriota bacterium
CGATGTGCCAGCCGGGACGCCCGGGTCCAATCGGCGTCCCCCAAAATTGCTCGCCGGGCTTCGGGGCTTTCCAGAGCGCGAAGTCGCGCGCGTCGGCCTTATCGTAACGATCCACGTCAACTCGCGCGCCCGCTTGAATTCCGGCGATATCAATGTGCGAGAGTTTGCCGTAGGAGGGAAACTTCGAAATTCGGTAATAAATCGAGCCTTCGCTTGGGTACGTGTAAGTCTTCTGTTGCAGCCGCTCGATTAGCGCCACCATATCGTCAATGTGGTCGGTTGCGCGCACGATTCGTTCGGGCGACTCGAGGCTGAGCGCTTTCATGTCCTCGAGGAAGGCCTGGACGTATTTTTCGGTATACTCGCGAATTTTTATTCCGGCAGCGGCGGCGTTCTGGATGATGCGATCGTCCACGTCCGTGAGATTCATGACGTGGTCAAGTTTGTATCCGCGTACGCGCAGGAATCGCCGAAGAACATCCTGGAAGACAAACGTCCGAAAATTTCCAATGTGCGCGAAGTCGTAGACGGTCGGCCCGCAGGTATACATCCGAATTTCGCCCGGATGGACCGGTTGAATCGGCTCCCTGCGGTTCCTTAGCGTGTCGTGTAGCAGGATTTCGTGCATAGTCGGCGCGTCAACGTGTTCCCCACGCAAATTTCAAATCGTTGATTGTAGCGAGGATGCACCCGAGTGGCAAACGCTGCGCGAATCCGCCTTCTAACCGGCGCGCGGCGGCCACCCCTCACGGCGCGGCGCTAGGGTGGGCAGGCGCGGCTGGAACCAAAGGCCGGATCTCGATGCGCCGGCTGACAACCGTGGCGTCGCCGTCTTGCGAGGGTACAGCATCAGGTGGACGAGCCTTCTTCAGAAACATTCCGTCAGGCGGCAGGGCATAACTCTCATCCAGCAGATAAGCTTCGACCGGCGACGCGCTCGGCAACGTAAAACTCATCTCGATGCCTTCCGCCGGCACGGTGACAATTTCATAGGTCTTCCAGCCGCGCAGCGCTTCGTTGAGAAATGCGAGAACGCGGCCCGATGGCGCAGGCATCGCGCGTCCTTCAATTTCGATGGACGCCAC
Organism: Acidobacteriota bacterium; assembly: GCA_003152355.1. GTDB lineage: Bacteria > Acidobacteriota > Terriglobia > Acidiferrales > UBA7541 > Palsa-147. The sequence goes on from PMAA01000150.1 coordinate 1,086, forward strand.
TCCGGACGAGGGCGGAAAGAAGATGGAACAATCGGGCGCGCCTCGCGGCGATTTGATTCGGACGATGTAGCGAACGCCGGTGCCGGAAGGCTCTGAGGAGAGTTCGGCCAATTCTGGGCCAGCGAGTTCAAATTGCGGTGCATCGGCGTCAAATCGCGGCGAGAAATCCCAAGGGAAAATGAGCCGCGGCTTTTTCGTGAACGATGCCGCGGCGGCGAGCCAGTCGGATAAGCTCTGCGAATTTGCTGCCGCCAGCCATTTTCCGCGATGCGCGTCGGCGTCCAGCCAGTATTGAAAATTAACGCGCTGCGGAGAATGAACGGAATACGCCGGCGTCGCAAAGCCGATGCCTCCCGCGAGTATCGCCACGGCTACTGCGAGCCCGCTCAACGTGCTCCTCATTCCGTCGTCGGCCGATGCGAATGCCGGAGCCAAAGTTGCGATGGCGAGCGTCACGCAAATGGATGCCAGGGGCAAGATCCCAACGCCCAGCGCATCGTAAAGAAACCAAATGGATGGGATGAACACGGAAAAAATCGCGGCCGCCTGAATCAACACGGCGATTTCGCGCCGCCAAAGTGAATTCTTCGAGTCGAGCACGGCCGGCAATGCGGCAATCACCGCAACAGCGATTGGAACTATAAATATGAAGCTTGCGCCCGGATAGTTGCGCGACGTCCAGATGGCAGCCGTGGCAAATAGAACGTTGCCGGCCGCCCAGTAGCCCCAAAAGTCCACACGCTTCTGAAAAATCCGTACCACAAAGACGACGCTCCAGATCGCAAGAGCGAGATATGCAATTTTGGCGACGATCGGATGCGCGATCCATCCGTATTCGCTCCCGGCCGGCGGCACCGCGCCAGTTACGCGATATGCGACGAGCAGGACGTAGCCAATCGCTCCCGTAAAAATAATCATTCCGAACCAGCCGAACACTCCCCATATCAGAGTGGAGATGAATAGCGCGTGCCTTCGAAACAGGAGCGCGATTTCAACTAACAAAAGAAACGCGACTGTAGCCGCAATCGGAAATGACGATTGCTCGTTCCAAAGCACCATCCAACGCCCGAACACATCGAAATACACGGCGTCGCCCGTGGGAGGATCCGCCAGACCGGCGTTTGCAAACGCGAGGACAGTCGAGAGTGCGTTGTCTCCATGGTGTTGGAGACTGCTGGCTGAGACATTCTCAAAATTGTCGAGCGGCGTGTGATAGTGCGTGACGTCGCCGATAATCGCGAAGTTGAGTCCTTGATAGCCGGCCGCTTTAAAAACTGAGAAGTCGGTATCGTTCGGCAGGCGTTTATAAACCGTGTAGTAGATCGAATTCGTGATGGGGTGCGGCACGGCGTGCTCGTACAAGCGCATCGCCCAGTCGTTGGCGCTTCCCGTTTCAAACATCAGGCTCGGCCCTGACGTTCCCCGCGCCTCGATGTTCACGGCAACCTTCACCTCGGGTGCCCACCGGTGACTCTTCACAAACACATCGGCGCCGAGCATTCCGGCTTCTTCTCCGTCGGTGATTAGGAGAATAATCGGGTGCCGCGGCGGCGCGAGCGTTTTCAAAATTCGCGCGACTTCGAGGAGGGTAGCAACGCCCATCCCGTCATCCGAAGCTCCCGGTCCTGCGGGAACGGAATCGTAGTGCGCCACAAGCAGCACAGCCTCGCTAGGATCGGTGCCTTCAACGCGCGCGGCGATGTTCATCACCGACCCGCACGAGCCCCACTCGTTGCATCCGAAGCCAGGCTGGATTTCCGGCTGGTAGCCCAGATTCGTCAAAATCTCGACGATTCGTTCTCGGACCGCCGCATCCCCGGCGCTGCCAACCGGATGAGGTACCGCGTCTCCGACTAGCTGGAAGAGAACGTTGCGCGCGCGCCCGGCGGAAAATTGCGATGGTGGCGCGTCTGCCGGCTTTGGTGGCGGCGGACGATAGCGAAAAAGCGTAGCGCCGCAGACTGCCGCAAACAGGACGAGCCCGAGCAAAGTTCCGAGGTTTGCGCGATCTTCAGCCACAGCCATTCGGTTCTCCAAGGTATCGGGGATGCTACGGCCCCCACACCTGTAAGTCAAACGTATACAGCAACAAAGCGCAATAGCGCACCCGGACACTGCCCGTTCTTACGTGGAACGCCATGCAGATCGGAGCGACGCCGAGCAAGCTTGGAACATGCCAACCCTCGGAAATTCCCGAGCTTCGGAAATAAGATATTGCGCTCTTCAATCTCGGCGATGGTAGAATCCGCCCCTATTCCCTAAGGCTACATTCAGCACGCATACCGCGAGCGCGGGCGCATGCTTGCGTGCCTGGGAAAGGATCAACATGAACGGCATCGGACTGCTTTGGACACTCATCATTGGAGCTCTGGCCGGCTTTCTCGCCGGGCAGCTCGTTAAGGGCCGCGGCTTTGGCCTGCTCGTCGACATCATCGTCGGAATCGTCGGCGCGTTCATAGGCGGCTGGGTATTCGGAGCGCTGGGCATCTTTACAGTGGGACTGATCGGACTTCTGATTCGCTCCGTGATCGGCGCTGTGATCCTGCTCGTCATCATCAAGGCGATCAAGAGCGCGTAAGAAGCTCTCTCCAACAATCCGGACGCAAACGGGACTACGGCGCTCGGCACGCTGAGGGCTGTATACTTTATTGATAAATACTTGTTTATCTGAAACTGTTGGTCTACAATGATCCGGTAAATTTATCGAAGATGTGTTCGGCGAGTTCATCGGCGCGTCTTTCGTCGCCGCGCTCCTCAAGTAAGACAACTTCCTTGGTGGCCGTCACCTTCGGACGGTACTCCTCACGGTCATTTGGATATTCGCAACGGATGACAAGAATGTCCGGACTATAGGTAACACTCAGAAGCTGGTCCACTGCCTCCAAAGCGCGCACGACCACCTTGTTGGCGTCGAGGCCCGCCCATTCCAGCATGTGTTCGCCGAGGCTCTCATTGATCAAGTCCATCCTGCGCCTCAACGACTGCCGAGTCTCGGTCCACATTTTCGGCATCTGCGAGCGCTTGAGCTCGCCCACTTCCTTGCGCACTTTCTTATCCGCGTCGCTGCCGCCTCTCTGCTTGCGGATTTGTTCTGCCTTCTTCTGCGCCCATTCGTTTTGATCCATTTCGCGCCCGCCCCTGTACTGATGATGCCATGCTTTTAGGAAGCGGCGGCATCGTGAGCGGCTGAAAGGTCAACCATGCCGAGGCAAACTTCGGGTGCTTGCAGGATACAGGTGTCCGATGCCTCATGGGAGTCGCTGTTCCGCTGCGGCTGAAACAGCGCAATTCGTAAATTACACCAGCTAAGCAATCGAAAATAGAGCTGTTCGCATTACATCTTTACGTTGTCGCTGGGGCGTCTCAAATTGTGCAAATAACAAACAACACGGGTTGGACTTTACAGGGCCCAGTACCCGTGCTATCGTCACTTCCCGTAACCGCCTATTTCGCACGCGCCAGGCGGCAGGGCCACGGACCATCGACCCTCCAAACTTTTTGTCCCGGAAGAGCTCCGTCTCAAAAACTAAGCCTTTGCTTCTCTTGACGTTGCGTCGAAGAGTGCAAAGTCTATCTGAGGGTACGCGTGCTCAAACTTCGTAAAGTTGAGTTGTTGGGCTTTAAGTCTTTCTGCGAGAAGACGCAGATCACCTTTAGCGGTAACGGCATTACCTGCATTGTCGGCCCGAACGGCTGCGGCAAATCGAACATCGTGGACGCCATTTCCTGGGTTCTGGGCGAGCAAAGCCACAAGCTTCTCCGCGCCGAGCGCATGTCCGACTGCATCTTCAACGGCACCGCCAAGCGCCCACCCATGGGCATTTCCGAGGTCACCCTCACTCTCGTTGACCCGGAGCTCTCCGAGGCCGTCGCCAAAGTGCTCGATGGCGCGCAGGATCCCTCCGCTGACATGCCCTTGGACGCCGCATCCGCCGCAGACGCTTCATCCGCGACAGTTGACAGCGTCGCAGAACCCTCCGCGGACGAAATCCCCGCTGAAGAGACCGCCGCCGGCCGCAAGCACTGGAAGAAGCGCGCCGCCGAAAAGCCTGCCGTCATATCGCGGCCCGGTGAAATCGTCGTGGGGCGCCGCCTCTATCGCTCCGGACAGAGCGAATACATCATCAATGGCCGCGTGGCGCGCCTCCGCGATGTCCAGGAACTTTTCATGGGCATGGGGCTCGGCCCGGATTCCTACGCCATCATCGAGCAAGGCCGCATCGGTCAAATCCTGAATTCGAAGCCGATGGATCGTCGCGCCATCATCGAAGAGGCCGCGGGAATCACGATGTACAAGACCAAGCGGCGGCTCGCCGAAGCCAAACTCGAAGCCTCGCGCGTGAATCTGTCGCGCGTGAACGATATTCTCGTGGAAGTTGAGAAGCAGCTCGCATCGCTCAAGCGCCAGGCATCGAAAGCGCGGCGCTATGCTGAATTGCGCGAACAGATGCGCGGCGCGTTGCGCACTGTGCTCGCAAGCAAGGCGCAACATCTCGATTCCGAAGCTGAAAGGCTCGAGCGGGTGCTGCGCGAAATGGCCGCTGTCGAGGACGACGCCACGCGCTCGCTGCGTGAACTCGAGGCCGAACAGGAACGCCTGAATGCGCGGAATTACGAGCTCGAAGCCGAACTGCGGCAAACGCAGAATCTATTAAGCCAGACGGCGCTCGATCTCGATCGCGCCGAAAATCGCATCGCGTTCAATCAAGAGCAAGCGCGGCAACTCGAATTGCGCATCGCGCGCGTGCTCGTTGAAATCGAATTGGCCGAGCGCGAATCCATCGAGCTCGATTCGCGGCGGCAGACTCACGAAGCTTCTTTGACCGAGCTGCGCGCGAGCACCGCCGCTCTCGAAACGGCGCTGCGCGAAGCTCTCGATAATGCAGGACGCGGCGTGGACGATCAGAAAAATCTCGAAACGCGAATCGAGGAACTCCGTGCCCTGACCGCGCGAATGAGCGAGGAAAGCATTCGCAGCCTAGCCGACGCCACGCAAGCTGACGAAACCGTGGCTCGCCTCGCGATAGTCGAATCTCAGCGCGCCGCTTCCCTCGCAACCTTCGAATCCGAATGCGCCGCACAAGCTCAAAACACGCAAACGATGGACATTCGAAGCCTGCTCGCCGAAATCCGCGGTCAGGAACTCGACAACAAGCTCCGCGAAGCGCAGGCACGGCTTGCCGAACGGCGTAAGACGCATGCGGAATCGAAGCAGTCATTCGAAACGATGCGCGAAGCGCTCGCCGCCGCCCGCGCCCGCCGCGCTTCGCTCGAGCAGATTCTAGACGAGCGCGCTTATTCCGCCGACGCCGTGCAAAAACTCTTTGCGACGAGCGGAGGCGAAGGCCGCAACTTCCGCGCCGTGGGCTTGCTCGCCGATTACGCCGAGGTAGAAGAAAAACACGAAAGCGCCATCGAGCAATTCCTCCGCGATGAACTCGAATACGTTGTTGTGGAAACCTTCGATCACGCGCGCGAAGGTGTGGCGCTCCTCCGCAACGAAATGGGCGGCCGCGCGACATTCTTCGTGGACTCGCTTCGCGCCCAGAATATCGCCATTACAACAGCGCCGGAGATTTTGCCGGCAACTGATGGCGTGGTGGCGCGGCTCGACAGTCTGGTCGAATTCCGCGATCCCCTCGGCCCTGCCGCAAAGCAATTTTTGCCCAAGCTGCAGTCGGCCTACGTGGTCGAGCACGCACCGCTCGCCGAAGAACTTTCGCGCGCGTACCCTCAGCTTCACTTCCTCACACTCGATGGCACGTGTTATCACGGCCGGATGATCTCGGGTGGCCGCGCGAATGATGCTGGGCCGTTGGCGTTGAAGCGCGAATTGCGGATGCAGGAGACCGAAGCTGTGCGCCTCGAAGCCGAAGCTTCAGCGACGCAGTCAGAGATTCAAAATATCGAAAGCGAAATGACGCGAGCCGAAGAATGGCTCACGTTCATGAACACGGAACACGTGGAGGCTGCGAAAGAAGTGGTCGCCAGCAGTCACCAGCGCGATCAAGCGCGCATGGATCTGCGGCGCGCGGAAGAGCAACGCGACGCTTGCCTTGCGGAGATCGGCGCCATTCGCGCGGAAGCGAATACGGCCCTAAGTCGCGCAAAAGAGTCTGCCGCGCGGCATGCGAGCGCACAGGAATCGCGGAGCGCGGCGGAAACCGAAGCAGCAGCGGCTACTGAGCGCCTCGCGGAGATGCGCCAAAATCTCCAATCGCAGCAGGAAACGCTTACCCAGCAGCGCGAAGAACTCGCGGCCATGTCCGAACGTCTCGCAAGCGCCGAGGCAATTTCCGAGCGTATCGCGGCCGAGGCTTCGCAATTGCTAACTCGCACCGAAGGCCTCCGCGAACAACACGCAACACTCGCAGCCGAGCGAACGCAAATCGAATCGAGCACCGCGGAACTCGCCCAACAAGCCGAGAGCCTGCGTGCCGAAAAATTCCGCATCGAGGAGAAACAAGCTTCGCTCGAACGCGAATTCGACGAAACGCGAAGCCGAACGGCCCAACTCGACGCAACGCTTCGCGGCCAGCGCCAGTGGCTTGACGATCAGCGCGCCCATCGCAGCCAGTGCGAAATCGAGAAGGCCCGGAACGATTCCGACCGCGATTATCTCCGTCAAGCCTGCGTGGCGGAACTCAACGCGCAGCCCGAGGAACTGATCGGCCAGGAGTCGGTCCTGCTGACGGGCGAAGCTCTCATTGCCGCCGAGACGAACTTCAATGAAATGAAAGCTCGCGTCGAGGCCATGGGCCCGGTAAACATGATGGCGCTCGAGGAATATCAGGAGTGCGAACAGCGCGATTCGTTCTTGCGCCGCGAACACGGCGACCTCATCGAAGCCATCCAAAATACCCAGCAAACCATCGCGGAGCTGGAATTGATTTCGCGTCAAAAATTCGAGGAAGCTTTCACGGCGATCAACGCAAGTTTCGCGGGAGCGTTCACAACGCTTTTCGGCGGCGGCCACGGAGAAATGCGCCTCACCGAGCCGGACAGCTCAGGCGAAGCCGGGATTGACGTGGTCGCGCAGCCGCCAGGCAAGCGCTTGCAAAATGTTCTGCTGCTATCGGGCGGCGAAAAGGCGCTCACCGCGCTCGCATTGCTGATCGCAGTCTTCCGCTATCAGCCAAGCCCGTTCTGCATCCTTGATGAGGTGGATGCGCCGCTCGATGAAGCGAACGTAGGCCGCTTCATCAACATGCTGCGCGAGATGGGTTCCGAGACGCAGTTCATCGTCGTCACGCACAATCGAAAGACGATGGAAACTGGCTCGGTGCTTTACGGCGTGACGATGCAGGAACCCGGCGTTTCGAAACTCGTTTCCGTGCGCTGGGATCAAGCCGAGGCACAGGCGCCGGTTGCGCGAGCGGCGACGAACGCCGCGTAGCTCTCTCGCAAAATCAGCCACAAGAATTTTCGCGCGGCCGCACCGGCGTCATCGTCTCGGCCGCGCCTCACTTCTTGCTTCCATTTTTCTTCTCCGTTGACATCGCCCGTTCGTACGCTAGAATACCCGCCTCCCTGAAAGGACAAAGCTTTCGTGACATCATCTCAAATGGCTCTCGCGATTTCAGAAACCTCGTTCGCTGGATTGAAACTCCGCGGACGCGGCAAGGTTCGCGACATCTACGACGCCGGCGACGATTTGCTCATCGTGGCAACGGACCGGCTTTCAGCATTCGACGTGGTGCTGCCGACGCCCATCCCCGACAAGGGAAAAGTGCTGACGCAGCTTTCGCTCTTCTGGTTTAAAAAGCTGCACGGGATCGTTCCCTCGCACGTCCTCGAGGCCGTCAATTTCACAGGCGAACTCGCGCCATACGCGCGGGAGCTTGCGGGTCGCGCGATGCTCGTCCGGCGGACCGAGCCGATTCCCATCGAGTGCGTCGTCCGCGGATATCTCTCGGGTTCGGGCTGGAAGGATTACAAGAAAACCGGCAGCGTTTGCGGCATCGCGCTGCCCGGCGGCCTGATCGAATCGTCAAAATTGCCTGAGCCGATCTTCACGCCCTCGACAAAAGCTACGTCGGGCCACGACGAAAACATTTCATTCGACGAAGCGGCCTCGCAGATCGGTACGCCTCTGGCAGAACGGCTGCGCGACGTTTCCATCGAAATCTACCGGCGCGCATCCGAATATGCTGCGGAGCGCGGCATCATCATCGCCGACACAAAATTTGAATTCGGCATCGCCAACGGCGAACTAATCTGGATAGACGAAGCGCTCACGCCCGATTCTTCGCGCTTCTGGCCGGCCGATGAGTACAAACCGGGCCACGCGCAGCCCTCCTTCGACAAGCAATACGTCCGGGACTACCTCGAGCAGATTGGCTGGAACAAGCAAGCCCCGGGACCCGCGTTGCCGCCAGATGTGGTCGCGGCGACGCGCGTCAGGTATCGCGAAGCTTACGAGCGGATTACGGGTCACGCTCTCGACTAGACCTGAGGGCCGAGTAGAACGAACGTAGAGGAAACGGGGCGGAGCGTGCGAACGTGAAAGATCAACTGGAATCTCTGGTCGGACAATTAGTCGAACGCGGAATTATGCTCGATGAAGCGGTCAACGAGTTCGAAAAGAAATTTATCCGGCGCGCGCTCGAACGCGCCAACGGAAATCAATCCCGCGCCGCAAAAGTTCTCGGAATCCACCGCAACACACTCAGCCGCAAGGTGGAAGCCTACAAGCTCGATACCCGCGCCCACCGCCGCAAATAACCCATTCGCGGATTTTTTGACTTTCCAAGCAATATTGCCAAATGCGGTCGCCACGTCCTTCGTCGCGCCGGCATCCTGCCGGCGTTTTTTCCCGCAACCGCCCAAATCAAAGTCGCCGGCAAGATGCCGGCGCTACGACCACACTCCGCGCCATGCCCCAAAAATGAAATTGGCCGCCCAACCTCGGCGGCCAATCTCAAATCTGCAACTCACTTCAACTTCGTCAAGCGAGCTCAGTTACTCGAAGGCTTCGGAGGCGGAGCCACTTTGTGAGGCTTGCGCTTGCCTTCCGACTTCTCCGGTGGAATGTCTTCAGGATTTACCTTCGCCTTTTCCCAGTGCAGCAGGAACGGATCGGGATCGTAGAGGGCCAGAGTTCCCGAGAATCGCACGCCATCATCTTTTTGCAGGCGGCTCGCTTCGGGCTGCCCGACTACTTTCACGTCCATGTTGGCCGTCGTCGCGGCTTCCATTTCTTCGGAAGTGGCGCCCGTATAGACGTGCAACTCAACCATATCCGTACCCGGCGTCACGTCAATCACTTTGCCGACAACTTCCGGGAAATCCAGGCCGCAAATTGCAAGCCACGTCATCTTAGCTTTGTCCCCGCCGCCCTTCAGATCAGCAATCACCGAAAGAATATTGGAAGACTGCCGAATCTTGTCAAGATCGGCGGAGCTCGGAATGCTGTACGTCGCTGGACGATCCGGGGCTGTGGCTGCGAGTTGAAGCAGCTCATTCATTTGCGGATCGACAAGTTGGTCGCAACCCGATTGCTCGTAGGCCGCAATCTGCTTCCGCAAGTAGTCCTTGATGGCCTGCGGATCTGTGGTCGCCTTTAGCGAGATGGCCCGCGCCAAAGCCCAGAAACCATCCAAAGACTGGGGAGGGGTCTCGAGCAACAGCGCCACACCCAGACGGTAGGAGGAAACACCGTCGTCCGCTTTGTTTGCGAGCGCGGCCTTGAACGACGCAGCGGCGCTAGCGTAATCCTTCAATTGCAGCTCGGCAAAACCCGCAGTGGAGTTGAACAGTGCAACGGCAGGTTTCTTATTATCGGCGAACTGCTGCGGCGTCATGTTGTCCGGCTTCGGTAGGGAATCGAGAAGCTGCAGTCCCTGCAGGGCGGCGGCCTTTGCCTTGTTCAACTGGTCCGCGGCGTCCGGACCCTTCGGGTTGCTAAACGATACCTCAAACACTGAGCTGCGCGAATAGAGAGCTTGCAATCGCCCGGCCGCGTCCGCCTTGGGGTCGCTGTCCGCGATGTACTTGTCGGCGTATTCGATCACCTTGGGGTAGTTCTTGAGCGTTGTGTATTCCGGGATGTACATAGAATCCACATACTTCATCAGCGTCGATTTCGGGAACTTCGCCACGAAATCATCGAGGCACTTCACCTGCGACTGCGGATTCGTCTCCGCGCGACACGCTTGGAAGGCGTTGTATTCCGGAATCGTGTAGGCCGGTTGCTGGGCCGAGGCATCCTGCGCGGCCGCGTGCGGAACCTGCCAGAACAGTAGCGCGCCTGCTGCCAGCAGCATCGCCTTCGCGACCATACACTTTCGCTTCATTGTTTAACCGCCTCCTGAACCAGATTCACTTTGGGCAACGGTCGAGAATAGAAATACGACCCCTGCGGGACATGTCGAAAAGAAAGCTACGGGATTATAGGAAAACGACTTTCGCCGCGCAAGGTCAATCGCGCCTTCGCGCCGCTCGATTGCAACTACCGGCTGCATCCCGTGACGTTTTTGCTTCGATGTTAAGATGGTGAATCTTCGGAAAAGGACGCATGGGAGGGAGAACATTATGGCTGAACCAAAAAGCGAGAATCGGCCTCTGGCCGGCGCAGTAGCGCTGGTAACCGGCGGCAGCCGCGGTATCGGCTTGGCAATCGCACGCCGCCTGACGAAGCTCGGAGCGCTAGTTTGCATTTGCGGCCGCGATGCAGCGCACCTTGAAGCTGCCGCCGCCGAGTTGAAGCGTGATGGCGCCAAAATCCTCGCGGTGCCCGCTGACGTTTCTCGTGCTTCCGACATTCGCAACCTCGTCGAAAAGGCTCAGCGTGAACTCGGCCCGATTGAAATCCTTATCAACAACGCGGGAACGTACCGCTCCGGACCCATTCACCAACTCGCCGAGTCGGACTGGGATGTAGTGTTAGACACCAATTTGAAGTCCGTGTTCCTGGTCAGTGGCGCGGTCATCCCCTACATGATCGAGCGGAAGCGCGGCCATATCATCAACATCTCTTCGCTTGCGGGGAAAAATGCCTTCGCGGGCGGCGGGATTTATTGTGCTTCAAAATGGGGTCTTCAGGGACTGACGGCCTGTATGGCGGAAGATCTCCGCGCCTACGGAATTCGTGTAGCCGCGGTTTGCCCCGGCACCGTCGCCACGGATTTCTCGCCGCACACGGGCCGCGACACCTCCAAAATGCTGCAGGCCGATGATGTGGCTCACGCCGTCGAGTCGCTGCTCACACAGGCGCCGCAAAGCTTCATCAGCGAAATTGACATCCGGCCAACTCAGAAGCCGTAACTCACACAGCTTCAATCACATCGAACACGCTGCGACTTTTTCGCACCCTGCAGCATCCAATCGTTTGACATTAAACGATCTGCCTTGAGACACACAAATTGCCGACACACTACAAAGGAAGCGCAAAGGCAATCCGGGCGCTAAACGCGCATATCAATCTCGAGCGCGCCGCAAACACCGTGGCCGCTCAATTGACAGCGCGCCTTGACGCGCAGGGATTGACCATAAGCCAGTTTGGAACGCTCGAGGTCTTGTTCCATCTCGGCCCGCTCTGCCAGAACGAAATCGCGCAGAAGCTTTTGAGATCGGGCGGAAACATGACGCTCGTAATCAACAATCTTGAGAAACAGGGCTGGGTCTGGCGCGTGCGCCAAGGCGATGACCGCCGGCTTATTCGCGTTCACCTCACGCCTAGGGGGCGGCGAGAGATTGCACGAGTAATTCCCGGCCACGTCAACGCCGTTGTCAAAACGATGAGCCCTTTAACGGCGCGCGACCAGGAAGATTTAAGAAGGATTTGCCGCAAATTCGGACGCGGCAGCACTACGAATTCCCGAAACACATTTTTGGAAAGGGGAAATAAACATGATTCAAATTCGACCAAGTGACGAGCGCGGCCACGCGCAACACGGCTGGCTGGATAGCCGGTTCACATTTTCATTCGCGGACTACGACGATCCCAAACACGTTCAGTTTCGCTCTCTGCGCGTGATCAACGAAGACCACATCGCTCCGGGCCAGGGCTTCGGCATGCATCCGCATCGCGACATGGAAATCATCACCTACATTCTCGAAGGCGCCATCGAGCACCGCGACAACATGGGCAATCGCGGCGTGATTCGCCCGGGAGAAATTCAAAAGATGAGCGCGGGCACCGGCATCCTGCACAGCGAATTCAATCCTTCGCAAACGCAGCCGGCTCATCTGCTCCAGATCTGGATGGTTCCGTCGAAGCGCGGGATCAAGCCCACTTACGAGGAGCATAAGTTTGCGCCCGGCGAGCTCGACGGCCAATTTCAACCCGTCGCGGGACCCAATGCCACGGTCACCATTCAGCAGGATGCGGAATTGCTCGCCGCAAAATTAAAGCCCGGACAAAAGGCAATTCACGAATTGCGCCCGGGGCGTCACGCATGGCTGCAGGTGGCTCGCGGCGCCGGAAAAGTGAATGGACACGATGTCAAAGCCGGTGACGGCGTGGCAGTTTCCGACGAAGCCTCCATCAGTTTCGACCCGAAGGAACCATCCGAGGTCCTGCTTTTCGACATCGCGTAAAAGCACCACAAGCATCCTGAACCGAAATGGAAACATTAGGAGAAAAGAAATGACAGACACCAATCGCTTTACAGCTCTATTCGCGCGAATTTTGCTGGGAGTATTGTTTCTGGCGAGCGGCGCCATGAAAATCGCCGGATTTTCAATGGTGGTTGGCTTCGCAACGGCGAAGGGCCTTCCCTTCCCGGCCGTAAGCATCGCATTGGCCACTGCCATCGAACTCGCGGGCGCCGCAATGTTGTTTCTCGGATATCGCGCGCGTCTCGCATCGTTCGTGCTGTTTCTGTACCTGATTCCGACGACGTTCATCTTTCACAATTTCTGGGCGGCGCACGGAGTCGAAGCGCAGATGCAACTGGTCAATTTCCTGAAGAATGCCGCGATCATGGGCGGACTGCTCATGGTCGCTAGTGCAGGCCCTGGCCGGATCGCGCTCGGTGAGCCGGCGACGCAATCACGCTAACCGAATTGCCCAGGGACAAAGCCGGGCCTCAGAGTTTGTGTGACGTCTGCGGTGTTTGTGTCAGGGCATGACTTCAGTCATGCCGCAAGACTAGAGACGCAAGCCAAGAGAAAATTGTCATCCCGAACGAAGTGAGGGATCTGCGGTTCGTATGGGAACGCTCTATTCTCCGAGTCATCACACAGGCTCTTCGGTCCGATTGTCGAAGTCCGGCACTCGGCAAACACGGTTGGCGCAACGGGTACGAATCTGGGTAAAATGCAACGCGCTTCTGAATTCGATTGACGGAGGATGTTTGATGAAAATTCCGATGTGGTTCGTCGTTGCTACTCTGCTATTGATGACCGCGGCGCCACTACGTGCGCAGCAAACCGCTCACGCGGACATTCTTGATTCCAAGGGAACGAAAATCGGCACCGCGCGGCTCGAACAGTCGAGCGGCGGCGTTCGAATCTCATTGACCGCATCGCAGCTTCCACCGGGAACTCACGGATTCCACATTCACACCGTGGGCAAATGCGATCCGCCCGACTTCAAGACCGCGGGACCCCATTTCAATCCGGACAACAAACAGCACGGAGTGAAGAATCCTGATGGTCCGCACGCCGGTGATCTGTCCAATATCGAGGTCGCCGCTGATGGAACCGTCCGCGTAACTTCGCTGGCACCTAACTTGACGCTCGGCGAAGGCCCGAACTCCCTATTCCATGACGGCGGCACCTCACTCGTGATCCACGCACAGGCCGACGACTTGATGACCGATCCCTCGGGCAATTCCGGTGCGCGAATTGCTTGCGGCGTCATCCAGAAATAATCGCCGTCCATAAGTCCGTAATCTCGAAAACGGATGCCGCTAGGCGATGACGGCAGCAGTCTTGCACATCGTAGGGCTGGCCGGAAGGCCGGCCGGTTTTTCGCTCTGGCGGCATCAACCACCCAGATGCATCTGGGACACACAATCGTATTTCGGAGCCACGACAAAAAATGGAAAAGCGGGCGCAGACATCAACTCCAATCAATGAATTCCTCGAACGGCGCTGGAGCCCTCGTGCCTTTGCGAATCGGAGCGTCGAGCCCGAGAAGTTGCGCAAATTATTTGAGGCTGCTCGCTGGTCGCCATCGTCAGCGAACGGCCAGCCGTGGTACTTCATTGTCTCCCTGAAGGAAAATCCGGAAGAATTCGCCCGTGCAGTCGATTGCCTGCGCCCGGGAAATGTCGCATGGGCCAGGAACGCGCCGGTACTTCTCTTCACAGTCGCCCGCCTGAAATGGCCCGACAAGCCCGATCCAAACCGGCACGCCATCTACGATCTCGGCCAATCGGTCGCACACCTCACTTTTGAAGCCGCGGCGGAGGGACTCTTCGTCCATCAAATGGGCGGATTCTTTCCGGACAAAGTGACGGAGACCTACGGCATTCCGGATGGATACGAAGCGATGAGCGCGGTCGCAATCGGCTACAGCGGCGACTCGGATTCTTTGCCCGAAGACTTGCGAAAAAAAGAGCTCGCGCCGCGGAACCGCAAGCCCCTCGAATCGTTTGTTTTCGCGGGGCATTGGGAAACGCCCGCGCCGTTCCTCAGAAGTTAAAATCTTCGA
>PMAA01000150.1:15716-41804 GCA_003152355.1 Acidobacteriota bacterium
CCGCGAGCGAGTTCATCCCATGCGCGGCAGAACAATTCCCTGCTGCGCCTGATACTTCCCTTTCTTATCCTTGTAAGATATTTCGCAAACTTCGTCCGACTCAAAGAAAATCACCTGGCACAGTCCTTCATTCGCGTAAATCCTCGCCGGCAGCGGAGTCGTGTTGCTGATCTCGAGCGTAACGAACCCTTCCCATTCTGGCTCGAATGGCGTGACGTTCACAATGATTCCGCACCGCGCGTACGTGGACTTGCCAACGCAAATCGTCAGAACCGACCGTGGAATTCGAAAATATTCCACCGATCGCCCCAGCGCAAACGAGTTCGGCGGCACAATGCACACATCCCCTTCGAATTTGACGAACGATTTCTCGTCGAAGTGCTTCGGGTCGACGATCGAGGAATTCACGTTCGTGAAAATTCGGAATTCGTTGGCCACGCGCATGTCGTATCCGTAAGACGAAACGCCGTAACTGATCACTCCATCGCGCACTTGGCGGTCTGCGAACGGCTCAATCATCTTCTCTTCCAGCGCCATTCGGCGAATCCATTTGTCGCACTTCACACTCATGAGCAGATCTCCTGGCTACCGCGGTCACATTGTCGAAAATGGCAGCGCATCTTAGTACACCCTCCCCGGCTTGACAACCTACAACCCCCTGTCTAGCATAGATTTGCGGTTAGCGTGGAGGCAGTTGTGATCAAGCTCGACATCGTAAATGCCGTCGTACAGAAAACCAATATAACGCGCACCAAGGCCGAGCAGGCCGTCGAGACCGTCTTCGAAGCCATGAAGAACGCCCTCGGCCACGGAGAGCGCATCGAATTGCGTCGCTT
The DNA here is from genome assembly GCA_003152355.1 of Acidobacteriota bacterium. Classification (GTDB taxonomy): domain Bacteria; phylum Acidobacteriota; class Terriglobia; order Acidiferrales; family UBA7541; genus Palsa-147. The sequence goes on from PMAA01000150.1 coordinate 16,553, forward strand.
CGGCGTGTTCAACGTCAAGCCCCGCAAAACCGGCATCGGCCGCAATCCTCGCACGGGCCAACAGGTCAGCATCCCTCCCGGCAAAGCTGTCCGCTTCAAGCCTGGCAAGGAATTACAGGCGCTCGAAGACGTTCCCGCCAAGAAAGCGGAAGCGGCGCCGCCTTCGCACTAAATTTTTCCAAGGGACGGCGTTCCAACGGCCGTTCGAAAGATAATTTTCCAAGGGATAGGGCATCTCACACCTATGGGCAGCGGAAATGGGCATGCTCGCATCCCTGCTGAAATCGCCGAATTTCAGTTCCCGCCCATTGAAATTTACGTTCCGCCGCGTCCGCGCCGCCGTCCCATCGCGCTTCCCCTGCTGCTCTTTCTTCTCACCGTTATTTCGACACTCGCCGTCGGTGCAGAATTCGCGCGATCGTATGCCAACGGCGTAGAGCCTTTCTCGACCGATGACAATCCGTTTGTGACCATGATGCAACCGATTCTGCATCCTGGCATGTTGAAGCTCGGCATTCCGTTCTCGTTTACGCTTCTCACGATTTTGCTCGCGCACGAGCTTGGCCATTACTTCGCCTGCCGCCTCAACGGAATTGAAGCGACGTACCCTTATTTCGTTCCCGCTCCGACGCTGTTCGGCACGTTCGGCGCGTTCATTCGAATCCGGTCTCGGATTCCCACTCGACGCGCGCTTTTTGACGTTGGCCTGTCCGGTCCAGTTGTGGGCTTTATCTTTGCTGTCCCCGCGCTCCTTTTCGCAATCGTCAATTCCAAATTCGTCTCGCCCGAAGCGTGGGACCCGAACGCGCTGCATTTTGGAAATCCGCCGCTCGTTCAGCTCCTGGCCGCGCTCTTTCATCCGCACGAAAATGTGCATGCGTTATTGCTGAATCCCGTCGGCCGCGCCGCTTGGGTCGGCCTCTTCGTCACCGCCCTGAATCTTATTCCAGCTTGGCAGCTCGACGGCGGCCACATTCTCTACAGCCTGACGCCCTCGCAGCATCGCCGCATTTCTCTTTTCATCGGCGTGGTCCTGCTGGCGATGGGATGGTTCATGTGGACCGGCTGGTACTTATGGGGTGGCTTGATTCTCGCGCTCTCAATCTCTTTTCGTCATCCGCCACTGCTCGATCGTTACGAGCAGCTTGACCCGAGGCGGCGCCTCTGGGCAGTCATCGGCCTGGTCATCTTCCTGCTAAGTTTCACTCCCTGGCCAACCACGTAGCTACTCTCCGGCCACGGCTAGGCCATTCCACTGAGTGGCAGAATCGCCGCTCTGGCAATTGTAGCGCCCGGCTTCAGCCGGGCATTCTTCGCTCACCGCGGATCACGACAAGCTAGTCGGATCCACATCCACGATCACGGCCGTCTCGGGAATCTCACGTTTCGCGCAGAATTCAATGCAACCGCTGAGCGCCCGCGTAAGATTCGACCGCTTCGCCGCTTTCAAGAGAAACTGAAACCGGTATTCCTGCCGCAATCTGGCAAGCGGCGCAGCCGCCGGCCCNNCGCGACCACTTGATCGCGTTCTCAAGACCCCTACTCCGGATGAGCACATTCGCCAACGCCGCATACGGCGGGTAATGCAACATCCGCCGGAAGTGCGCTTCCTTCTCGAAGAACGCGACGTAATCCTGCCGCGCGGCGCATTCGATAGCGTAATGCTCCGGATAATACGTTTCGACGATCACTTCGCCCGGCAATTTCCCGCGGCCCGCGCGCCCCGCCACCTGCGTCAAAAGCTGAAACGTTTTCTCCGCCGCGCGGAAATCCGGCCGGCCAAGCGCGAGATCGGCAGCGACCACGCCGACAAGCGTTACATATTCAAAATCGTGCCCCTTCGCCACCATCTGCGTGCCCACCAGTACGTCAATTTCGCGCCGCGCAAATGCTCCAAGAACTTTTTGATACTCCTGCTTCGTCCGAACCGTGTCGCGATCGAGCCGCGCGATTCGCGCCCGAGGAAATTGCTCGCGCAAGGACTCTTCCACCCGCTCCGCGCCATCGCCGACGAAATAGAGATATTCCTGCTTGCACTTCGGGCATTCCTTCGGTATCCGCGCAGTAAACCCACAATAGTGGCATTCGAGGCGCGCCCGCTTTTTGTGATACGTCAACGCAATGCTGCAATTCTGGCATTGCAGTGATACACCGCAGCCCCTGCACATCAGAAACCACGAATACCCGCGCCGGTTGATCAAAATCATCGCCTGCGTTCCCGCTTCCAATCGGACTGCGATCGCGGCGCGCAGCGATTCGGAAATAGGCGACGCGCGATGGGTGGCGCGAAATTCTTCGCGCAAATCCACCACTCGCACCTGCGCGAGCGGCCGATTCTCCACGCGCGTCTTCAACTCCAGCAGCGTGTATTTGCCCGTGCGGGCGTGATGATAACTTTCGAGCGACGGTGTGGCGGAGCCGAGAACCACGGGCACGCCTTCGAGTCGCGCCCGATAGACCGCCGTATCGCGGCCGTTATAACGCGGCGCTTCCTCCTGCTTGTAACTCGTCTCCTGCTCTTCATCCACAAGAATCAGCCCTAGATTTTGGAGTGGTGCGAACACAGCGGATCGTGTGCCAACCACAATCCGAGCTTCGCCGCGACGCACGCGCCACCACTCCCGCGCGCGCTCGTTATCCGTAAGCGCGCTGTGGAGTACAGCCACGCCGGGGCCAAACCGCGCGCGCACATGACGGCTCATCCACAGCGTCAGCGCAATTTCGGGTACAAGCACCAGCGCGCTTCGCCCCTTCGCAATCGCTGCTTCCACAGCGCCCAAATAAACTTCCGTCTTCCCGCTGCCAGTCACACCATGCAGCAAGCCAACGTGAAACGCCTTCGCATCAATCCACCCGCGAATCTGCTCGAGCGCCGCGGATTGCTCGGAATTTAAAATATTCGATGGCGCCGTGTAATCCGTGTCCCACGGATCTTCTTCCGCCACGCGCGGCTCGTCCCAGAGGATCAGCCGGCCTTGTTCAGCAAGATTCTCAATCACGCGCCGCGTCACGCCAGATGCAACAATCAAGATGGGCAGCGGCAGCGGAACTCCGGCTTCAAGCAGCGAAGCTCGCACGCGCAATTCCTTCTCATTCAAAATCTTTTCTTCGGCGCCTGACTCCTCCGGCTTCCACGCCACGATCTTCTGCAACCGCTCCTTGCGCCGCACGACAATGTCATTCCAAGTGAAAAAGCCTTCACGAACCAACCGCTCCACTGTCTCTCGCGCGGCAGGCACCTTTCGAAAACGCGAGAAAGCCGCAGCACCATCCGCATTCTTCGTGACGTCGAGCGCCGTAAATTCCGCAAGTTCACGCTCGTTTGCAGGTCCCCGCGCAACAAGTTCCGCCAAATATTCGCGCCCCGCCTCCGTCAACGAATATTCCCGCTCCTGCCGCACCTCGGCTTCCGGCGGCAGCAGCGAGCGAAACGTCTCGCCGATCGGCGCGACATAATACTTGCTCACCCAGCGCCCCAACTCGATCAGCGACGCCGGCAGCGCCGGAATCGGATCGAGCAGCTCGGCAATTTCCTTCACCCGCGCAACATCAGGCGCTCGATCCGTCACCGCCAACCCAACGCCAATCATTTTGCGATTGCGAAACGGAACGACAACTCGCCGCCCCACCAAATCAGTCGATTCAAGCTTCGACGGAACAGCGTAGGTAAAAAGCGAACGCAGCGGCAGCGGAAGAGCGATCTCGCAGTAACGGGGCGCCATGGCGGACAATCAGTGTAACAGGCTAAACGTCGGAAACTCTCAGCGCGGAAACTTCATCAGATACTCACGAGAACGATGCCGATAAAAATCAGAAAAATCCCGAGCCATTGCGTGCGCTCAAGCCGCTCGCGAAGTACGATCCACGCGAGAAACACAGTCACGGCGCTGAAGAGCGAACCTATAACAGTAACGACAGCAATATGCCCCGTGCGCAGTCCAAGACTGGTGACGAGAAATGCGCCTGCATCGAAAACTCCCACGCTCACAATCAGCATCCACGATTTCATTCCTGGCAATCGAATGCTCTGCTTCGCCGGCGCCGCAATCGCGACGAGCAAGATCGACCCAAGCAAGCGCACGCCCCACACCGACATGCTCGCGCCCATTTTCGTAATAATGTGATAGCCGATGAGCCAAAAATTAATCCCGTAGATCGTCGAAGCCATCAACGCCAAGCCAACGCCGCGCGTCAACCGCCCACGCGGGCGAATGCCCGACCCTGCGGCGTCCACTGGCAACGGCTTAAAAGAAGTCGCCGCAAGCACTACACCAATCAGCGACACAAAAATCCCCGCGATGTGAATCTTGCTGACGCGCTCACCCGCGTACATCGATAGCAGCAACGTCAGCGCCGGATACACCGAGCAAACCGGCGCAACAATCGAAAGCGTGCCAATTTCGAGCGAGCGATAAAATCCCAGCGTCGCCACGCTGCTGAGCGTCCCCGAAAGTGCCACCCAACCCCACAGCCTCCACGAATGCACGGAAAACTCGCGCGCCAGTTCGCCGTCGAACGTCAGCCAGACAGTCAAAATTCCGACGCCAACCGCCTGCATGAACAAAAGCGTGCGAAAAGTTCCGATCTGTCTCGTCGAAAATCGCGCGAGAAAATCCGCGGTTCCCCATAGAACGGCGGCAGCGATTCCTAGCGCGATGGCCAAAATGTCCTCGGGGGAAAAACTAACGCGGAGAGGCCGGCTTCTTCGGCTCCAGGCCCAAAACAGCCATCACCTTTTGCAGGTCTTTCCAGACTTCGGGCTTCGCCGCCGGATTGCGGAGCAGGTAAGCTGGATGGTATGTCGCCAGCAGGCGCGTCCCGCGGAACTCCAGCCATTGGCCGCGAAATCGCGAGATGCCTTGATTCGTGGAAAGCATCGTTTGCGCCGCAACGCTCCCCAGGCAAACAATCACCTGCGGCCGGATCGCATCAATCTGCCGCATGAGATAGGGCGAGCACGTCGCGACTTCATCTTTTTCGGGAGCGCGATTCTCGGGCGGCCTGCATTTCACAACATTGCAGATGTAAACGTCTTCGCGCTTCAGACCCATCGCCTCGATCATCTGGTTCAGCAATTTCCCAGCGCGTCCAACGAACGGCAAACCCTGCGCGTCTTCATCCGCGCCAGGCCCTTCTCCGACAAACACGAGCTTCGCCGCAGGATTCCCGGTGCCGAAGACGATCTTGTGCCGGCGCTCGTGCAACCGGCATCGAGTGCATTCGCCGAGATCTTCGCGAATTCGCTCGAGAGTATCGCCTTCGATTTTGTCAGCGGCATCGAAGAGTGACGGGCCACTCCCAATCGGAAGAGAGATACCCGGCGCGCCCGCGAGACTCGGCGCCCGCTGGGATGTGGTGTCGAGCGAAAGTTTCTGTGCGTCTAATTTTATTTTCGGCATGGGTGGTGGAGTTGGAACTGGAATTTCAACGGCCTCAGCGATGAGGATTTCTGCGACCAGCGGCGCGCCCGCCCCAGCGCGATCGTGAAAAAATGGCGACAGGCCGAGGTCATCGGCATATCGAAACCATTCCTCAATTTTTGCGCGAGTAATCTCGTCCATCGGTGGCGCACGTACCAGCACACGAACTGGCACAAGATATCACGAAAAAAATATCACTGTGGCCGGAGAGAGTTTACTTGTTTTGATGGCGCAATTCGAGGGCTTGATCGAGGATTCGGTCTGCGACGTCGCTCTTTGACATCTTCGGCAGCGCGATTTCGCGGCTGTCATTGAGAAAAAGTGTAACGATATTCGTATCCGTATCGAAGCCCGCGCCCTGCTGCGTAACATCGTTGGCAACGATCATGTCGGCGCCCTTGCGGGCAAGCTTCGCTCGCGCGCTTTCGGCAACGTGTTCGGTCTCCGCCGCAAATCCAATCAGAACGCGCGAGCCTTTGTTGCGCCCCAATTCCGAAAGTATGTCAGGCGTAGGCTCGAGCTCAATCGTAAGATTCGCCGTCCCGCGCTTCATCTTCTGCGCCTGCGGCGAAACAGGCCGGTAATCCGACACGGCAGCAGCCTTGATGATGATGCTCGAATCCGCGGCTCGCTCAAGCACTGCGGCACGCATTTCCGACGTCGTCCGCACCGGCACCCAATCCACGCCTTCAGGAGCCGCAAGATCGGTCGGCCCGCTCACCAGAATCACATGCGCGCCCCGCCGCTGCGCAGCCGCCGCCAACGAATATCCCATCTTCCCCGACGAGCGATTTGTCAAAAATCGAACAGGATCAATATCCTCAGCCGTCGGCCCAGCTGTAATCAAAATCGTTTCACCCGCCAAATCCCGCTGCAAACCAAGGACGCGGCACACGGCACTAGCGATCGTTTCAATCCCGGCGAGCCGCCCCGCGCCCGTCATGCCGCACGCGAGATATCCCTCGTCCGGATCCACCACGTGGACTCCGCGCTCTCTCAGTGTCTGTAGATTTGCCTGCGTGGCAGGATGCTCCCACATGTTCACGTTCATCGCTGGAGCAACGGCTACGGGAGCTTTTGTGGCCAGATAAAGTGTGGTGAGGAAATCGTCCGCAACGCCGTGAGCAAACTTAGCGAGAATGTCGGCAGTCGCAGGCGCAACCAACAGAAGATCAATTCTCTGCGCGACGGCAATGTGCTCGATCGCGCTCTCGACATTCGGCGCATCGCTTGAGCCCGCCCCCGCACCGAACATGTCCGTAATAACTTTCTGCCCGGTGAGCGCCGCAAACGTCAGCGGCGTAATAAATTCCCGCGCGCTCCGCGTCATCACCACCTGCACGTCGAGCTTTTCCTGCTGCAGGCGCCGCACAAGCTCCGCCGCCTTATACGCAGCGACGCCGCCCGTAACTCCCAGTGCGATTCTCATGCCATCTCTTACAGATTATCTTTCCGCTTCTTCGCTTCGCCTTCCGTCTCTACGATCGGGTCGGGCGCTTCGAATTCAAGCAGTCCCTGCTTCAATTCCTCTTCGGCCACGCGTGTATATTTCCGCGCCCTCGGGTTATCAATAAGCGGCCGTCCTCCGAGCATCAGCTGCCTTGAACGCTGCGATACCACAACAACGTAGGCGAATTTGCTATCCGGTGGCTGCGTCGAAACTACCATTGTGTTTCACCCTCCAAAAGATTTCAGAATCTCTGCGACCCGATCGTTGCGGCGAGCCACCTGGCTTCGTCCGGCGAGCACAATCGACTGCACTTCGCGTTCGGCTCGCTCTTTCTCGTCGTTAATCACCGCGTAATCATATTCGCGGTAATGTTCGAGTTCTTGCCGGGCGCGATCGAGACGCCTTGCGATTTCGTCGCCCGAGTCCTGCCCGCGCGCGCGAATCCGCTTTTCGAGTTCCTGTCGCGACGGCGGCACAATAAAAATCGCAATCGCAGCAGGAAGTTTCTTCTTGATCTGCGCGGCCCCTTGTACGTCAATCTCCAGAATGAGATCGAGTCCTCGCGCGCTCGCCAAATCGAGCCAGCTTCGCGGCGTCCCGTACCAGTGTTTGCCGAAGACCTGCGCGTACTCGAGGAATTCGCCGGCCTGCTTCATCCGCTCGAATTCTGCTTCGGAGATGAAATTGTACCACTTGCCGTCGCTTTCCGCCTTGCGCGGAGGCCGTGTGGTGCACGAAACCGATAGCAGCGTCCCCGGCAGCTCCAAAATCGTTTCCACCAACGTGGATTTTCCCGATCCCGAAGGCCCGGACACAATGAATACTTGCGGCTCCTTGTCGTCTGCCATTTTCATTCGATGTTTTGAACCTGTTCCCGCAACTTCTCGATTTCGGATTTTACTTCGAGCGCCATGCGTGTCACGTCCAGGCCTTCTGCTTCCGTGCCGGGCGTTTTCGATAGCAGCGTATTCGCCTCGCGCTGCATTTCCTGGAGCAAAAAATCGAGCTTCTTTCCGATTTCACCGCCGCCCGTCAGCAGCGACTCGAACTGTTGCACGTGGCTGCGCAACCGCGCGATTTCTTCCGCGGTGTCGCTTTTCTCGGCGGCAATCGCCGCCTCTTGTGTCAGGCGCGCCGGATCAACCGGGGCAGCGTTGAGCAAATCTTTCAATCGTGCTTCGAGGCGCCTGGCGTAGGCCGGACGAATGCGTTCCGCGAGAATTTCGATCCGGCCGGCGAAATCCCGAATCGTCTTCAGCCGTGCAAATAGTTCCTGCGCCAGAATCCTGCCTTCCGATTTGCGCATCTCGTCGAGCTTCTCGAGCGCTTCGATGAGGCAACTCTCCACGAGCTTCGCGAATCTCTCCTCGTCGCCTTCGCTGAATGCCTCCGGCGCGCCAACAACTCCCGGAAGCCGCAAAATCGCCGCCAAATCTGGCTCGGCAGAAAGATTGAACTGGCGCCGCAGATTTTCCGCCGCGGCAAGATATGCCGCCGCGATTTCCGCGTTCACCTGAACCGTCGCCGGTCCGCTCGGCTGGTAATGCAGCGCGACATCGAGATGCCCGCGATGCACGCGCGCGCGAATCACTTCGCGAATCCGCGCTTCCACGCCCTCGAATCCTTCCGGCGCTTTCACGCGCACATCGAGAAAACGATGGTTCACGCTGCGTACCGTCACGCGAATCGTGCGCCCGCCCTCTTCGGCGCGCGCCTGCGCGTAACCCGTCATTGATTTCAGCGCTGCGGTCTTCACGGCGATTGTCCCTGCGGCAGTGTCCGGCATTTCACATTGGTCCTGGCGCGGGCCGATCGAGATCGGCATCGCGAAATTGCATTTCGTAGAGGCGCCGGTAAGTGCCGCCGTGCGCCAAAAGTTCCTCGTGCGTGCCCATTTCGTGGATCGTTCCGCCATCCAGCACGGCAATCCGATCCGCGCGGCGAATCGTCGAGAGGCGATGCGCGATTACGAAAACGGTCCTTCCGGTCATCAAATTATTCAACGCTTTTTGAACGAGATTTTCGGATTCTGAATCCAGCTCTGACGTCGCCTCGTCGAGAATCAGAATCGGCGCGTCCTTCAGTAGTGCGCGGGCGATGGCAATTCTTTGCCGTTGCCCGCCCGACAGGCGCTGGCCTCGTTCGCCAATGCGCGTCTGGTAGCCCTGCGGCAATTGCGTGATGAAATCGTGTGCCAGTGCGGCCTTCGAAGCCGCAACGACGCGCGCTTCGGGCAAATCCGGCCGGCCATAGCAAAGATTGTTCCAGACTGTATCGTTGAAAAGAATCGTTTCCTGCGTGACAATCGCCATCTGTTCGCGCAGCGACCTGAGTGTCACCTTGCTGACGTCATTGCCATCAATCAAGAGCGTGCCGTTGGTCGCCGCATGAAAACGCGGAAGCAAATTCACAAGCGTCGTCTTTCCGGCGCCGCTCGAGCCCACAATCGCCACCACGGAACCCGCAGGCACCGTCAGTGAAATGTCCCGCAAAATCTCCGTTCCGCTATCGTAAGCAAATCCAACATCATCAAATCGGACCTCGCGCGAAAAGCGAGGCAGCGCAACCGCGCCCGGCGCTTCGGAAACTTCTTCGGACAGATCGATGAATTGAAATACGACCGCTGATGCACCGAGCGCCTGCTGGAAAAGCTGATAAATTCCGCCCAGCCTCTTCACCGGCTCGTAAACTTTGAAAAGTGAATAAATGAAAGCGAACACAGCTCCAAGCGTCATTACGCCGTGATTGATTTCGCCGCGCGCGTAAAGTATCAGCAGCGAAAACACGACAGCGGAAAGCACATCCATCATCGGCCCGGTTGCGGCGTACGCACGCACCCAGCGCATGTTCTCGCTCAGCAAATGCCTCGCCGCCTCGCGAAATTTGCCGATCTCGAATCGCTCCATGCCGAAAGCTTTCACCACGCGGTTGCCGCTCATCGTTTCCTGAACGATCTGGCTCAAATCCGCAAGCCGCGTGCGGCTCGTCTCCGTTGAGCGGCGAATCTTTTTGCCCAGCTTGCTCACGGGACCAATGACCAGCGGAATAAAAATAGCGGAGCCGAGCGCCAGCTTCCAGTTCAGCAGGAGCAGCACACCGATGAACACAATCAGCGTGAAAATCTGCCGGAAAAAGTCGGCAAGGTACTCGGAAAATGCGCTGCGCATCTGCTCGACATCGTTGATCACCGCAGACATCACGCGCCCCGTCGGATTATGCTGAAAAAATCCCATCGGCTGCTGAATCAGCTTGCTGTAAACCCGGTTGCGCAAATCCATGATCGCGGCGTGCCCGACGTACTGCACCAACACGCTGCCGAGAAATTCCGCGAACGCCTTGCCCAGAAAAATCACCACCAGCGCGAGAGCAAAAATCGTCCACACGAAATGTACGGATTGCGGAAAGAAGGAGTTCAGATAAATCGTTCGGTCAACAAACGGGATCGTGACCAATTTCAGTTTCTGCACTGTGGAATGCGGATTGAGCACCACATCCACCGCGGGAATAATCATCAGCGCGATCAGGCCCTCGGAAAGACCCAGAATCGCCAGCAGGATCACTCCGCCAGTCAGACGCGCGATATGAGGCCGCACGTATCCGAGCAGGCGCGCCACTTCGTGGGAAAACTTCAACGCTTCTCCATTGCTTTCACGATACCCAACGGGAACTTTTAACGCTAGGGGCGCGGTACGGAAAAGTCAAGCTCGCGCGCTCTCCGCGCGATTTCCGAGCACGTCTTGCGCGAAATCAAGCGACTCCGCGATTACGTCGTGCACGCGATTCAATTCCTCCGCCGTGATGCAGTAAGGCGGCAGCACGTACACAACATTGCCGAGCGGCCGTAGCAGCACATCGCGCTTCAAATAAAAATCATAGAGCGCCGGCTTGAGCCGCGAAAAATACCCGGCATCGTCCGCGCGAATCTCGATGGCCGCGACTGTGCCGATTTGCCTCACGTCTCCGACCACAGAATGCTCGCGAATCGCCGCAAGCCTTTCCGCATGTGTCGCGGCGATTCCCGCAATCCGCTCGAACACGGGCTCGCTCTCAAAAATCTTGAGGCTAGCAATGCCCGCCGCGCAACAAATCGGATTCCCCGAATACGAATGCCCGTGCCAAAAAGTCCGCCGCTGATCTCGTCCGACAAACGCCTCCGCGATAAAATCAGCACACATCGTCGCGCCCATCGGCAGAAATCCGCCCGTGAGGCCTTTTGCCACACACATCAGATCCGGCTCGACGCCGGCAAGCTCGCACGCAAACATTTTCCCGGTACGCCCGAAACCAGTAAGCACTTCGTCAGCAATCAGCAGCACGTCGTACCGCGTGCACAACTCGCGCATCCCCGAAAGGAATTCCACTGGATGCACGATCATGCCTTCCGCGCCTTGCAAAAGCGGCTCGACAATCACTGCGGCAATCTCCCCGCTCTTTTCTTCCAGCAGCCTCTCGAGTTTCTCAAGGCACTCGATCTTGCACGTCGCGCGAATCTTTCCCACCGGGCAGCGATAGCAATACGCGGAATGAACGCGGTGAACCGGAAATCGCATCGTGCGGAAGGCTGCGTTGAATTCCGAATCCTCCGCTACAGACATAGCGCCGACCGTGTCGCCGTGGTACGCGTGCTCGAGCGCCACGATTCCCGTCTTCGCCGGCCGCCCGATGTTCTGCCAATACTGCACCGCCATCTTCAGCGCGACTTCCACGGCCGTCGATCCATCGTCGGAATAGAAAATCTGCGTCAATCGCGGCGGAAGGAATTTGCGCAACCGAAACGACAATTCCTCCACGGCATCGTGCGTGAATCCTGCAAGCAGCACGTGCTCGAGCCGCGCCGCCTGCTCCGCAATCGCGGCCGCTATCGCGGGATGCGCGTGGCCGTGAAGCGTCACCCACCACGACGAAATCGCGTCAATCACGCGCCGCCCGTCCGCCGTCTCGAGATACACACCCTCAGCGCGCCGAATATTCACCGGCTGCGGATCGAGCGCAGGTTGCGTAAACGGATGCCAAACTGGCGAAATCTTGCTCACGCGCGAAATGCCTCCAAGTCGAAATGCTGCTCAAACACGCCGCGCAACGCCTTTCGATTGATCGCCGCAAGCGGCGGAATCTCGCCGATCACACGAACATCCCCGTACCATTCGATCGCCGCGCGGTTGTCCAGATTCCGCTCGCCGATTAGCACCACTCCGGCAATCGGCAGCTCCGCGCGGCGCAAAGCAGCGATTGAAAGCAATGTGTGATTAATTGTGCCCAGCGAACTTCTAGCCGCCAGCACCACCGGCGCACCGAGATGTCGCATCAGGTCAATCATGAATTCGCTGTCATTGATTGGCACCAGAACGCCGCCCGCGCCTTCGATAACAATCTTCTCGCCCTCCGCGAGCGCTGGTTTCCGAATGCGCTCCAGTTCAATTCGCGCGTTCGCCCAGCGCGCAGCCAAATGCGGCGAGACAGGCGGCTCAAAAATGTAACTTTCCTCGCGCGTCCGCGTCGCAGGAATCTCCGCGCATCGCATCACAGTCGCGCGATCGGTGCCCTCGACGGATCCCGTCTGAATCGGCTTCCAATAAATCGCATCGAGCGCAGCACAGAGCAGCGCGGAAAGAACAGTCTTCCCAATGCCCGTATCGGTGCCCGTAACAAAGAACTCTCTAGCCATGCGCGGCGAACGCAGCCTCACGCAGCGCTTCGCGCGCTTCTGTGAGCACATCCACGAGCCGAAGGATATCGCCGCGCGTAATTCGCGCCGTCAGCGACACGCGAATCCTCGATGTGCCCAGCTGCACCGTGGGCGGGCGAATAGCCCGCGCGGCAAAGCCGCGGCCCTGAAGAAATTCTGCGTAGAAGAGTGCCGCGCGGTTGTCGCCGACAATCACCGGCACAATCGGCGAATCACCTTCGCGCGTTTCAAAGCCGGCGCCAATCAATCGGCCGCGCAATTCGACAGCAATCCCGCGCAAGTGCTCGCGCCGGTCATTCGCAGCTCGCGCCAGCTCCAGCGCACCGCGAATCTGACCCGCAACATACGGCGCCATCGCCGTGCTGAACACAAATGTCCGCGCGCGATTGACGAGGTACCGTTTCACCGTCTCGCTGCAGCAAACGAAAGCTCCCATCGAAGCAAGCGCTTTGCCGCAAGTGTGAACGACGGCGAGCGTCTCGCGCTCGCAACCCGCGGCCGCCGCGCGCCCGCGGCCCTCGGGCCCGCACACGCCAGTCGCATGCGCTTCATCGAGAACCAGCTCGGCATCAAATTCTTTCGCCAGCGCAACAAGCCGCTCGATCGGCGGCGCATCGCCATCCATGCTGAACGTGCTCTCGCTCACGATCACGTGCGCGCCCGCGTCAGCCGCATGCTGCGCGAGCGCAGATTCGAGAGCTTTCAGATCCGCGTGCGGATAAATCATTCTGCGCGCGCCGGAAAGTCGAATACCGTCAATCAAACTCGCATGATTCAGCGAATCCGAAAAAACGATGTCGTTCGGTTTCAGCACGGATGTCAGCACGCCGATATTCGCCGCATAGCCCGAACTGAAACACAGCGCAGCCTCTGTCCCTGCAAACGCCGCGAATTCCCTCTCGATATCGTCCCATTCAGCGCACTGCCCCGAAAGCAGCCGCGAGCCCGTGGACGAAACCCGCCTCGCCTCAGTAACAGCCTGAACCACCGCATCCTTTAATCGCGGATCATCGCAAAGAGCCAAATAGTCATTCGAACAAAGATTGACGCCACGAATCTCCGCAAGCGTGCGAAGCTGCGCGTCACGGCCCAGTTCTTCGAGTTCATCCTGAATGCGCGAAACGATGTAGCTATCCTTCATGCGATTCGAGCTCGAGTGGCTTCAAGCCAAGATCGCGAAGGAGCGCTTCATCTTCGGATTTTTCAGGATTGGGAGTTGTGAGAAGTTTTTCGCCGGTAAAAATGGAATTCGCGCCTGCAAGAAAGCACAGCGCCGCCGCTTCGCGCGACATCTGCAAGCGCCCCGCCGCGAGACGTACCATCGCCCTCGGCATCGTGATCCGGGTGGTCGCGATCGTCCGCACCATCACCAGCGGATCGAGATCGGCCGCGTTCGCAAGCGGCGTTCCCTCCGCGCGCACCAGCATATTGATCGGCACGCTCTCCGGATGCGGATTCAACCGCGCCAATTGTTCGATCAAGCCAACTCGATCTTCCGCCGACTCGCCCATTCCCAAAATTCCGCCGCAGCAAACCGTAATCCCCGCATTTCGCACCGCCGCGATCGTTCGCAGCCGCTCTTCATAAACGCGAGTGTGAATGATCTCCCCGTAAAATTCCGGCGATGTGTCGAGATTGTGGTTGTAAGCCGTCAGCCCTGCGGACTTCAGCGCCCGCGCCTGCTCATCCGTCAACATTCCGAGAGTGCAGCAAACTTCCATCCCCGTTTCCGCCGCGCCGCGCACCATCGTAAGCACCGCTTCGAATTCCTTGCCGTGCGGCGCATCGCGCCACGCCGCTCCCATGCAGAATCGAGTCGCGCCTTCATTTTTCGCGCGCCTCGCCGCGGCGAGAACTTCTTCCACATCGAGAACACTTTCGCGCTCGAGCCCCGTCGAATAGTGCGCGCTCTGCGGGCAATACGCGCAATCTTCCGGGCAGCCGCCCGTTTTGATCGAAAGCAAGCGGCACATCTGAATTTCATCGGGCTTGTGGTAGGTGCGATGGACGGTCTGCGCGCGGAAAAGAAGTTCGGTGAGCGGCAATTCGTAGATCTCGCGGATTTCGCCGCGAGTCCAATCATGCCGAATTTCGATTTTCAGATCTCTTTCACGAGTCTGCGCTGCGGCAGGATTCATGACTTCGAGTGGTCGGCCCTCAACTGGATTTAATTCGCTCGCGAGCCTGTACTATCGCCTTTTTCGCGCGGAGCGTCAACGCTGGCACGCACACGCGAGCGCGACATCCAACACCATCCCGCTATTCACGCGCACGGTTCAAAGCAGCCGCGATCACGCCTTGTTCAGATCTCGATGCACAACCTTCACCGTATATCCCCGGCGCGCCAGCGCTTTACGAATCACCTCAGCCATCATCACCGACCGGTGCCGCCCGCCCGTGCATCCGAAAGCAATCGTGAGGTAACTCTTCCCTTCCGTAATGTAATGCGGAATAAGAAAGCGCAGCAGCGACTCAATCTTCTTCAGAAACACTCGCGTCTGCGGAAACGAAAGAATGTAACGCTCCACCTTCGGATCCTTGCCGCTAAATTTCCGCAGCTTCGGCACGAAATGCGGATTCGGAAGAAATCGAACATCAAACAAAAGATCGGCATCGGTAGGAATTCCATAGCGGTAGCCAAAGCTCACCACGGAAACCACAAGAGGCCTGCGGTCGGGATTCTGAAACCTCTGCGACACGAACTGCCGCAGCTCGTGCACGTTGAACTTCGTCGTATCAATCGTTACGTCGGCGAGCCGCCGAATTGGCTCCATCCTCTGGCGCTCTTCCCGAATTCCTTCGCGGACCGGCAGATCGCGCCCCATCGGATGAGGCCGGCGCGTTTCGCTAAATCGCCGCAAGAGCGCCGCGTCGCTGGCTTCGACAAAAACCAAAATCGCCGCGTGTTCTTCGCGGAGCTTCTTGAAAATTTCCGGAAGCTGCTCGATTTGTTCGCCCTCGCGCGCGTCCACGCCCAACGCCGCACGCTCGATTTCGCCGGTGCCGTGCATGTAGAGCTCCGCGAACGTTGGGATGAACGCGACCGGCAAATTATCCACGCAATAAAAACCGAGATCTTCAAGCGTATTGAGGACGGAGCCTTTCCCGGATCCGGAAAGGCCTGTAACGATTACGAGTTGCCGGGAATCGCGTGCGATGGGAGTCCGCGGCACGGCGGACGGCTTACTCTTTCACCCGGCGGCGGTGAGTGCTGGGGATGCGCAGGTCTTCGCGATATTTTGCAACGGTGCGTCGCGTAACCTGGATGCCTTCATCCTGAAGTTTCTTGGTGATTTGATCGTCGGTCAGCGGGTGCGAAGTATCTTCGTCCTCGATCATTTTCTTCACGCGGCGTTTCAACGAAAGCAGCGACATTTCGCCGCCCTGCGGCCCATTCACCGATTCCGAAAAGAAATTTCGCAGCTCGACGACGCCCTGCGGCGTATGCGCATACTTATTTGCCACCGCGCGGCTCACCGTCGAAGGATGCACGCCCACTTCTTCCGCTACTTCCTTAATCATCATCGGCTTCAGATGATCCGCGCCGTAATCGAGATAATCCTGCTGGCGGCGCAAAATCGAGTGGCAAACGCGCACAATCGTGTGCTTGCGCTGCTCGATGTTCTTCATCAATTGAATGGCAGCCGTGAAGCGCTCCTTCACGTAGTTGCGAACATCGCGATCGGCCGCGTCGCGCGAAAGCAATCGCCGGTAAATCGGGCTCAAGCGCAGTTGCGGCACGCCATCGTCGTTCATGATGGCCTGCCACTCGCCATCCACTTTTGTAAATTGAACGTCCGGTTCAACCAGCCGTGGCTCAGTCTTGTTGTAGCGCAGCCCAGGCTTGGGATCGAGCCGCTTGATCACGTCAATCGCCCGCTTCACCAATTCCGGCGGCCGGTTCACAGCCCGCGCAATTTCCTTGAGCTGGTTATTCTGCAGCAGCTTCAAATGCTCGTTGACGATCTGCATCGCCAGCGTGTTCTGCGGATCCAGCACCTTCAGTTGCATCGTCAAGCATTCTTCAAGAGTCCGCGCCGCCACTCCCGGCGGATCAAGCTCCTTCACCAGCGCGAGCGCTTCCTCCACATCCTCCATATCGTAATTCCCGGACTCAGCAATCTCTTCGAGCGTCGCAGTCAGATATCCGGACTCGTCGAGATTTCCGATGATGTCCTCGGCGATTGTCCGCACAATGTCGGTCGAGATGCTCACGCTCAGTTGCCAAGCGAGATGGTCGGTAAGACTTTGCGGTGAGGAGAGGAACTTGTCGAATGAGGGACGCTCGATATCTTCGTGCTCGCCATTCTTGGCCGCGCCGGTATCGAGATACTGGGTGTAGAACGAGCTGAGATCGAATTCGTCGAAGGGATTTGTTTCTTCTTTTTTCTCCGGAACTTTTTCCGTCTCAGCCTTGAGGAACGTCTCGTCCTGATAATTCTCGGTGACCACTCCGTCTTCGCCCAGCTCTTCGAGNNAGCACGCTCACCATCTGCACGAGCCCCGGCGTCAAAATTTGCTTTTGCGCGACGCGGAGATTCAGTTTTGGCTGAAGCCAGTTCATTTTTCAGTTCGATTCGATCCAGTTTCGTTCAGTTCAGTCGGAATCCTTCGCCCAGATACACTCGCCGCACCTCGGAATCGCTGCTCAATTCTGCCGGCGTTCCTGTGCGAAAAATCTTCCCGTTGTTAATAATATACGCCCGGTCAGTCACCGCGAGCGTCTCTCTCACGTTGTGGTCCGTAACCAGCACTCCAATTCCCGCCGTCGAAAGGTCGGCAATAATTTTCTGCAAATCCACCACCGTCAGCGGATCGATCCCTGAAAACGGCTCGTCCAGCAGCACGAACGATGGGGAGAGAACCAGCGATCGTGCAATCTCCAGCCTACGCCTCTCGCCGCCTGAAAGCACGTGCGCCGGGCTGTTTCGCACTCCTTCGAGTCCTATTTGCGCGAGCAATTCCTCCACACGGTCGCGACGCTGTTCCGCGCTTACCGGCAGAGTCTCCAAGACTGCGAGCAGATTCTCTTCGACCGTCAGTTTGCGAAAAACGGATGGTTCCTGAGGGAGATAGCTGATGCCGCTGCGTGCCCGTAAGTACATGGGGAGATCGGTGATATTTTCACCGTCGAGCAGAACGTTCCCGAAATCCGGGCGGGCCAAACCGACGACAATGTAAAAAGTTGTGGTCTTTCCCGCGCCGTTCGGTCCAAGAAGCCCAACCACTTCCCCCTGCCGTATCTCTAAACTAACGTCATCGACAACTTTCCGCCCGCGGTAAGACTTACTGAGATTGACGGCTTGGAGCTTCAGCATGCCGGTTCATTTCTCAACCTGGTGCTTGGTAAGCGTGCGTGATCCTGTCGAAGAATCAATAAAAATCGTATCACTCGCACGATAGAAGGTCAACGAACGCCCCGTCGTCGTGTCATTTTCAGCGTCCGTAAGCGTCGGTTCCCCTCCGGAAAGCACGAATTTTTCGTCGGCGGCGGTGTAGTCGGCACGTTCTGCTGAACCTCTGCGGTCAGCTTGATGCACGATGACGTTGCCGAGTGCGAGCGCACGTGTCAGTTGGCGGCCGCCGGTCGCTATGGGCGTTCCTTTCGTAGCAGCCGATGCAACAGGCGGCGGCGTCGCTGGCGACAAGAAAAGATCGAGCGTCCGCGATTTCAGCGACTGGTCGCTCGATTCGGCAAACACGCCGTCTTCCAGATGCGCCCGGCCGAGATCGTTCCAGTAACGAAGCATCGGCGCGCGAACTTTCCAAAGCGTCACCGACGCCCCAGGTTGCACGGGGCCCCGATGCACTGAGCCAAGTTGCGCTGAGCCAAGTTGCACCGGGCTAGGTTGCACCGGGCCCGCTGGCATCGAGCTCGCGGCCTGAGGAAAGACGGCAACCACGTTGCCCTTCGCATCCAGGCGCTTTTCATCGCGGAAAAGTTCGATCTGATTCGCTTCCAAAACTGAATCTCCTTGCCACATCCGCGCATGTCCCGTGTAGGTCAAAATGCCCGTTGTGTTCGAGCCAACAAGCGAATCGGCCGAAATATGCGCGGAACCGGTGCCCATGCTGGGACTCGTGGACGCCGCCGAAGCAAGATAAGTGGATCGCACGCCGCCCTTCGCCGAAATGTAATCGCCTTGCTGGCGAATCAGAATCGCCGCAGCAGACGTTTGCGAAGCAGCGTCTCTAAGAATCGGCGATCCATCGAGTGCGATCGTATCGGTGGACTTCGTCATCAAAGCCCGCTGCGCATCCGCCACGCGATCCGCCTGAGTGAAGTGCACTTTTCCGTCGAGCTGTATCGTTTGCCAGGCGCCCGTTTCGTCAAATGCCGCAACCATCTGTTGCGCCGTCGTCTTTTGCGGCGCACTCGTGCCGGTCTTGCGAGTCACCTGCACGCCCGAATCCCCGTAAAATTTTCGTATGCGATTTTGCGCGTCGAAATCGGCGTGCGCGCTGTTCGCGTGGACATTCGTCGAAGAATCCGCGTCAACGGAATCGATAGACGCAGGCGCCAACGTCGTCGCCGATTCGATTCTTCTCTGCGTCGGGTTCGCGCCCGGAACAAAGTGAACCTGCATCGCAGATGTCTCGAGCTGGCCCGAATTCCCGCTGCCGTGCATCAGAATCTTTACGCCGCCGTTCAGCATGAGATCGCGCGGCTGATTCACCTTCGGCTCCATCGCCACGTCTGCCGTCTCCGCGTGTAGCTGGTCCACGCCCGCCGGCGTTTTTCTTTCGCCGCGAATGTTTCCCTTGGCTAAAAGATTTTCGAGCCAGCCCGCGACGTTCAATTGCGCATCGAAGCGGTCGGCGTTCAGCGACACTGGATTTACGCCGTCGAATCCCTCGAAGTGCGGGCTTCCCTGTGCCGTCGCGTGGCGCGCGCGCATCTCGGCGTCGAGATCGAGAGACATCTTTTGCGCGCTCAGTTCACGATTACCCTGTCGCGCGTGCGCCGCTCCTTCGAGATATGCAATCCGCTGATCGTGGCTATAGTCGAGACGATCGCCTCTGAGCACCACTGGAATCGCATTCGGCTTGTCAGGTTGCAGAATGCTCAATTGGACTTCGTGCTCGAGTTGAAGCACGCCATTTTTCGATTGGTAGGTAATACCGACGGCGTGGCCGTCGCCATTGGGAAATTTGAACTTCACCGGCTGCGTCGTCACGGCGATGCCGGTGTCGCGATCGAACGTGACGTCCGACGTTTCGACGTGCAGGCTGCGTGGAGTGGGACTCGCCTGATCCGCCGCCGAACGAATCTCGATCTGCACCGCGCCCTGGCATCGAATTTTCCCCGAGCCGGGCTCGTAGCTGCATTCCCGCGTATGGATCGTGTCGTTGCGGTTTCCATCCTCACCGTACATTGTCACCACAACGTCCTGAAGAACGCTGAGATCCTGATCCTTGAACTGCGTGGCTTGCGAAGCCTGGATTGTATATATCGTGCGATCTTTTTCTACCTTGGAGTACGAAAACTGCGCGGAAGACTGCTGCACGGAAGATGGCACAGGCTTCGGCCCGTGGCGGCGAGCGCTCGCCTGCCGCACCGAGCGCGAAATGAATACCGCTGCGACGCCGACCGACAAAAGAATCGACACGATTCCGGCAAAGCGTGCGTATCGCGCGGCCTCAGCATTGCGCATAAAAATTCGTTCCTTGAATGTTCTACATAACGAGTATAGGTGAGCGATTTACAGCGTACAACTCGGAGGATCGTGCGGATATTCTTCGTAGGGGCGGGTCTCAGACNNCCCGGCTCTTCATGCGTTGCCGAAGCGCATCCGATGAGGAAGCTCTGAGGAATCTGCATGTGCTGTCCCGCGCGCCCGACTCTAGATTTGTCATTCCGAGGACGACCCGGCGACGGTCGGACGAGGAATCTGCGGTTTTTGGCGGCGTGACGCTCTCAGGAAGCGGGCGCTCTCACGAAGTCTGGACCAATATTTCGTGCGTATCGCCCAGTTCGCGCGCTGACGGCGTGACAATCGTCTTCGGCCCGATGAAGATTTTTTCTTTTCGCGCGAGCGCCGTGCGTACTTCGTACTCGCTGACAAATTCCGCCACCTTGATTTTCGGCGCTTCGGGTTTCACTTCAGGCGTTAGCTCGGGTCTCGTTGTAGAAATCGCGGGCTTCGTCTCGTACCTCGAACCCGCCGCGGTCGCGGCAGCATATTCCGAGCGCGCCGGGCCAACTCGTTCAGCAACAATTTGCGCCGCAACTTCCGCCGGGCTCGGCTTTGCAGCGAACCGATTTTCGTGCGCCGTGCCGCCCCGCGAAATTCCCCGCGCCACCAAGACATCCCGGACGATCCTCGCGATAGTGCGTCTGTCGGGCACAGCCTCGGCGCGTCTTGCCTCGGAAACCGCCGCCGCGACTGCGGCTCTCACGGTTTCTGCCGCGGGAGATTCGGACCCGCCAGATGCTGCAACAGCCGCAGTTCTCTGCGTCGAATCCACGCTCGTTCCGCCGGAAAGCCGCTGCTCTGCCGGCACGGTGCGATGCTCGACAGGACGTGATTCCCAAGCAATTCGCTTGATATTCATCAAATGCATCGGCCCGATGTTGTCCGAAGTGATGTTTCCCCCCGCGGCGCCGCAGCCAAGCGTCATCGCTGGCAACAAATTCGTCGAATAACCAATTGAGCCATGCACCGCTGAAGTATTCACCACCACTCGCGACGCGGGAACTTTCTGCCCGTATTCGCGGATCGCTGCCTCGTTCTGCGAATGAATGGATGCCGTGTGGCCCGCGCCGCCAAATCGCAGCAACCGCTGGCAAATATCAATTCCCCCTGCGAGATTCGCAGCAGAATAAAAAGCCAGAATCGGCGAAAGCTTCTCCGCCGAGAGCGGATACTCGCGACCGACGCCTTCAAGCTTCGCGATCAGCACTCGCGTGTTCAATGGCACTTTGATTCCAGCCATTTCCGCCAGCACCGTCGCATGCTTGCCGACAATTTTCGGATTCGGCGCCGATGTTCCCGGCCGAATCACAAGTTCGCCCAGCTTGCGGATCTCGTCGTCAGTCAGGAAGTATCCGCCCTGATTCCGGCATTCCTCAAGAGCGCGCTCGCGCACTGCTTCTTCGACGACGATCGCCTGCTCCGAAGAGCAAATCGTTCCGTAATCAAAAGTCTTTCCCGCGAAAATATCAGCGATTGCCTTTCGCACGTCGGCGGTGCGTTCGATGAACGCTGGCACATTCCCCGGCCCGACGCCGTACGCAGGCTTGCCGGAACTGTACGCGGCGCGGACGAGACCTATTCCGCCCGTCGCGAGGATTACTCCAGTCAGCCGATGCCGCATCAATTCCTGCGTGCCCTGCATCGTCGAATGGCGCAGGCAAACGATGATTCCGTCGGGCGCACCAGCTTTCAACGCCGCACGTTCGAGCACCGCGGCAGTATCGCAGATGCAACGCATCGCATTCGGATGCGGGCTGAGCACGATNNTCGAGAACCATTTTCTCGCGATCTTCGCGGATGATTCCCACCGTCTTCATTCCGCGAATCGCGCGATGAACATCCACCGAAGCGAGGCGATTCTTCGCCGTCTTGTCGATGACGTTGCCGTAGCCGGTTTCTTCCACCGCGACGCGCGCGAGCTGCTCGCCCGCGTCCGTGGCCGCGGCGGCGCACGCGTCTACCACGCTGTCCACTTCCGCTTGCGAAAATTCGGCGAATTTTTTCTGAGCTGCGCTCGCTCGTTCGAGAGCGGCGCGGGCTTCCTGGATGGAGATGAGATCGGGGTCGCGCAGGGTCAACTTGGCATGCCCCTTACGGATTCGCGGCGTTTGCCGCAACACTCAAGGGCGAATTGCTGGATTTCCTGGCCCAGAATAAATTTCATCAAATATCAAAATTGCAAAACGAATTTGCTGTTACTTTTTTGCAGCCGCCGAACGCCCGCCGGGCAGTATTTCTTCCACAAGTTCATGCGGCCGGGGAATCACATGCACGGCAACCAATTCCCCCACGCGCCGCGCCGCCGCGGCTCCCGCATCCGTCGCGGCCTTCACCGCGCCGACATCGCCGCGGACCATCACCGTGACGTAACCCGAGCCAATATATTCTTTGCCGATCAATACGACGTTTGCAGCCTTCACCATTGCATCCGCAGCTTCAATCGAGCCAATCAGTCCCTTGGTCTCAATCATCCCTAGTGCATCATTGGCCATGCTACCTCGCTCGCTTGCGCTCGCTGGATGCCGGAGAGGCAGCCGCGCAAATCATCCGCGCAGCTCGTCGCTCATTCAGCTTGGCAGGAATTCCAGCGCAGACTAGCACGCCGGATGTAGCGAATCAAGCAGCGTCGGCGCCGGGTCGTGTCTCAGTTTGAGGGTTATCGCTTCACGCGCCTTAAATTCCGCGCACTTTTGATGCACACGCTGCGCATTACTCCGGGAATCTCCTTCTCCAGTGGGCAGACCACGAAATCTCCGAAGATGAAGTAGTCGCCGGCATTGATTCGGCCATCGTCCAAAAGCTTGTGCAGCGGGTCGGCACCTGACTCAACCCTGAGAAGTCGATGGGTTCCCACGGGCCACAGAATTTGTTGTCCGTCTCCTGTATAGACTGCAAAGCGGCCGTGAAAGCCATAGCATTCCCCCGAAGAGAGGGACTGAGCACAGGAGTTTTGCGCGAAGGTGGAGCTTGTACAAAAGCATAACCATGCAAATACGGACAGAATTTGCTTCACGCCAGCGCTCCTGCTGATCTCTCCGTCAAAAATTTAATCTCAGAATTCACGGCTCCGAGTACTCGCTTTCCTCGGGGGCGTCTGTGGGGCTTTCGAAGTCGAGGGTGTAGCCGTCGGGATCCTTAACGGTGGTAACCCACATTGCGTTTCCGACGAACGGGCGCTTGGCCTGAATTCCGCGCGACGTGAACTCGCGGTAGAGTGCGAGAGCGTCCTTGCATTGGAAGCAGACGGATACGCCTACACCGACTTTTCCCTCGGGTTTCCAGGAATCGCGTCCTTCCGCGCGGGGCTCCTGGAGCATCAGAGCTGCCGTTCCAATCTCAAGCCAGCACCAGCGCAGTTTGCCTTCGTCAATCCATTTATTTTTCATCTCGAAGCCGAGGCCATCCACGTAGAAGCGGAGCGACGCTTCCATGTTCGAGACCAGGAAGAACGGAACGGCCTGCTTGACGTTCGCTTCGGTCTTCGTTTCAGTTTCCGTTTCGCTGCTCATGGGGAAAATTCCCTCGAATTTGCTTCAGCGGCCGAGAAATCTTTCGATCGTGCTGATTTCTGTTTCTGCTTGATCGAGATAAATTTTTGCTCGAGCGGCGTCGCCATTCTGGAGCGCGCCGTCGGCCTTGGCGAGATCGTTATCCATGCGCGCTTCCGCCGCGACGATGTCGCCGCGAAGCCCAAGTCCCTGCCTGCTCATCGATTGCTTCATCACGTCGAGGCTCGATTTGACGGCCGCGGCGCGCCCGCTCGCTTGGTCAATCTGATGTTCCAATTCGCCGAGTTGCGCCGAATTTGCTGGCGCCTGCGGCGGCGCGTTCGCCGACGTTTCTGGCTGCGGTGGCGCTTGCGGCGGAGGGCCGTTCACCGAATGGCGCAATGGCCGAGGAGCTACCGCCCGAGGAACCGGAATGTTTGCCGCAGGCGCCATCGGGGCTGGATTCATCGGTGCTGGATTCACTGGCGCAGCATTCGGCGGCGGATTTCCCGTCGGTGGAGGCGCTGAATTCGCATCGCCGCCTGGGTTGTTCACTCCTGTGGCGTCGGAATTCGGTGCAGCGCCGAGGGGCGTACCGGCCGCGGGCGCATTCGTCGTGTCGGCAGGCGCGGTTGATCCCGCTGGCGCGGCGTTCGGGTCCGCCGGAGCAGTGGCGTCGCCAGTCCGCGGCGCTCCGGCTTCTTGCGGCGCGCCCGTGAGAGCAGAACCGGCTGCCTTGTTGCCTGCACGCGCTTTGATCCAGCGCGGAACGGAGATGCCAGCAGCCACCAGGACCACGAGAACGATTGCTGCGCCCAATGCGATGTAACGTCCCCGATGACTCGCGGCGTGAGGCGCATCCTGCGGCGGAAAGTTTGCACGCGATCCGGCTTCACCCAATCCCGCGTCGCGCATTCCGCTTTGTGGCGCGGATGCTGACGCTTGCGGCTGCCCCTGACCCGTCAGCGGCGTTGCGCCAGGAATTCCCGCCGCGCCCCCACGCGCGCTCCCCGATGCCGAAGACGCCGCGACTGCCGCCATTGCAGCGGGCGGCGGTGCTGAGATCGGCGCGGTGATTCCCGACGATACGCTGAATTTATCCGAGACGCTGTGCAGCGCGTTGCGGAACGCATCGGCAGTTTGAAAGCGTTTCGCCGGATCTTTTGCGAGCGCCATCACGATGATGTCGTTGAGTCCTTGCGGCAAATCCGGCCGCAGCTCGATGGGCCGCCGCGGAATCTGATTCAAATGCGCCGCCAGGAGCGAAACGTCGCTATCGGCTTTGAACGGCGGCTGGCCGGTCGCCAGCTCGTACAAAGTGACGCCGAGAGAATAGATATCGGAGCGCGCGTCAATCGCGCCGCCCTGAATTTGTTCGGGCGACATGTAACGAACGGAGCCGAGAGCCGTACCCGTTTTCGTGAGATCCGCGCTGTTCTCCGAGTGCGCAATTCCGAAATCCATCAGCTTCACGGTGCCGTCGGGCGTGATCATGATGTTGCCGGGCTTGA
>PMAA01000239.1 GCA_003152355.1 Acidobacteriota bacterium
CGCGCTTTTCCTGCATCATCACAGAGTGAAGAAAGGCAGTTGCCGTAATCCACGGAAGAAATGAAGCATTCTCAACCGGGTCCCACGCCCAATAACCGCCCCAGCCGAGCACGGCGTACGCCCAATGCGCGCCGAGAAGTACACCCACACTCTGAAACGTCCACGCGACCATCGTCCATCGTCGCGTAATGTGAATCCATTTTTCGCCGGGATAGCGCCCAAGAAGCGCCGCCATCGCAAACGCAAACGGCACCGTAAAGCCGGTGTAGCCCAAATAAAGCATCGGCGGATGGATCACCATCTCCGGATACTGCAGCAGCGGATTCANNCCGAGAATCTGAAACGGCGTCGCTACGAAATTATTCAGTACCAGAAAGAAAGTTTGAACCGTTGCAAGAACCACGCCGACATAAGGCATCAGTTCGGGATGCTTGCGGCGATTAAGAAACAGCGCAAGAAATGCGTAAATCGATAGCAGCCAGCTCCAGAAAAGCAGCGAACCTTCCTGCCCGGCCCAAAGCGCGGCAAACTTATAAAAGAAAGGAAGATCGCGGTTGCTGTGCTCCGCAACATACGCCATCGAAAAATTATTCGTGAAGAAAAGATATTCGAGCGAAACAACGGACATGCTGACGAGGACAAACACCGCCATGCCGGCATTTCGCGCGCTCTTTGTGAGTAGAGGATTCCGAGTGCGAATTGCGGCAATGCCCACGCCCACTGCATAAACAGCCGCAATCAGCGCAAGAACTAAAGCGAACGAACCAAATATGTCCACTAAACCGCCTTGGTCAACTCAACCTCGAGTTCGAGGGGGCCAGGTTTGAAGAAGAAGTATTCGCAGAACCCGTCGAGCCGGGCTGCTGCGGCGTGGCTTGATACTTTGATGCGCACTTGGCCTGAACCTGCTCGGCCACGAATCGTCCGTCGGGCATCAACTTCCCTTCCACCAGCGCCTGCGCTCCGCCTTTGAAGGTATCGGGAAGAGGATCTCGTCCGGCATAACTCACATTGAGGACTTTTCCCTGCTCCTCGAGGACGAAATCTACGCGGCCAGCCAAGTGTTGGATCGAACCGTCTCGGACATTCCCGGAGACGCGCATGCGCTGATGAAGCGCGGAGCCCTGCAAGGTCTGAAGTTCAGTGAGCGTGTGGTAGTAGGTCTTGCTCTGAGTAAAACCGACATACGCCAGCGACAGCATGGTAACGATGATTATTGCTGAACCGATGGAAAATTTGACGCGAGCAGTCATTGTCCCAAACGCCTAAAGTCTTTCCTTCGAAATTCAAACTGGATTCTACCACAACGAGGGTCGAGCAGGCTGGGGGACAACTGCGAGGGCGTTGCAGCGAATGCCGCGCGGCTCAGGGCCCAAGTTTCGAGCGCAAACAACCAACCAATTCCGGCGCCAGCTGCGAGATGTTCATACCCTCTGAAACCATAAACTTACAGCTCAAGATAGGCCGAGCCTGAGTGTCATCCGCAAGCTGGCAGTCCACCCGGCAATATTGGCACTCTTGATTCCAGCAGAATCGCCCGTATGGTATCGTGTCGGGACTGATGAACTGGAAGCAGCGCAGTACCGAATTCTTCTCCGGTACGAGAAACGTTCTCCCAAGTACGCTGATTTCCACGAGCCGTTCGAACGGTCGGAAAACCTCAGACATGATCTCGGATTCCCTCGCGCCTACCTCAATTGTAAAGTAAGCGACACACCGCGCCGCCGCAACCGTGGCAGGCTGCGTCGTGTCCAAAGCCCAACTGCCGGGTACTGGACACAAGTCACGACATCCGGGTTCATGTGGCGCCGGACCCTTCGAATCCTCTCAGGGCCGGCCGTTTTTCGTCCGGCATTTTCGGAAGAAAACCGTGCCGCACGAAAATCAGCCTGTCCTGGGAGCAGCCGAAGGGTGCGGCGCTAAAGGCACGCGAGCTATGCGGGATGTGCGAGCCGCTCGTACTCAACGCGCGCGGGTTCCGGGAACAGGACTACAAGCGAGTAGATGCCCAGTGCGGTCCCAAAAGGCAGCCGTATGAGCGCGAGAAATGCCAGCACAACCGTCAGGATCCGAGCCCAGGACGCCCGCTCGAGCAGGCCCCATCCGGCAACAATCGAGGCCACGCCGATCACAACGGTAATCACGCTCCCAAACATGATTCCCGTCTCAATGAGCCGCGCGAGTGGGAATCCATGGGGCATGTCCGGGATGCGATCCGTCAGCGCTGTGGCGAAGCCGCCAATCCATCGCGCCCCGATCAAACCGAGCCATCCCGCCATCAAAATCCTCAGCACGCCGCGAATGATCCAGAATACACCGAGAATAGAGAGATGCCGGTCGAGGCGCGCAACAGGCGCGGCGCCCGTCGTTGAGACCACGATGGCCCGTCCGCATCCGCTGCAGAAGCGCGCGGCATCTGGCAATGCCATGCCACAGCGATCGCAAAACATGGAACACCTCCTGAACCGCAAAAGTTCTACCTTTGGATACGGCTGCGGGATGGGAAATGTTTCTTGGCGGGTCGCACAGATCGGCTACGCGAAGAATTGCCCCATGCGGCGAAACTTCTCATAGCGGCGCGCGACGAGTTCTTGCGCCGACAGGCGGGAGAAATCTCGAAGGGAGTTCACCAACGCATTATCGAGAAATCGCGCGGCCGCTTCGTAGTCAACGTGCGCGCCGCCCTCAGGCTCGGGAATAATTTCATCAATCAGCTTCAATTCGAGAAGATCGTTCGCCGAGATACGGAGAGCTTCCGCCGCCAATTCGGCCTTCGCCGCACTGCGCCACATAATCGTAGCGCAGCCCTCCGGCGAAATGACGGAGTAGACAGAATTCTCGAACATATGAATCCGGTCGCCGACGGCAATCGCCAGTGCCCCGCCCGAGCCACCTTCGCCGGTGATGGTCACGAGAATGGGCACGGGCAGCCGCGCCATTTCGCGCAGATTCACGGCGATGGCTTCGGCTTGCCCGCGCTCCTCCGCATCCACGCCGGGATACGCACCGGGCGTATCTATAAACGAAAGAATCGGCCGGTTGAACTTGGCGGCCAGATTCATCGCGCGGAGCGCTTTGCGATAGCCTTCCGGCTTCGCCTGGCCAAAATTTCGAGCCACGCGCTGCTTCGTGTCGTGGCCTTTTTGTTGCCCAATCACCATTACCGGATTGCCATGATACTTCGCCATGCCGCAAACCATCGCGGGATCGTCTGCGAAGGCGCGATCGCCGTGAATTTCGATGAAATCCTCGAAGAGCAACTGAATGTAATCGAGCGTTTGCGGCCGCTGAGGATGGCGGGCGAGTTGCAGCCGCTGCCAAGCGCCGAGATGAGCGTAGAAATCCCGCTTCAATTCGGCCACCTGGCGCTGCAGACGTTCGAGCGCCAATGCGTTGTCGACGCCGCTAAGGTTCAACAGGTCGTCCACTTCGCGTTCAAGCGTGTCGATCTCTCGCTGGCGTTTTTTGTCTTGTTTTTTCATCGCCCGCGCCTACGTCACCACCGAATCCGCTCCGCAAATCACTCGAATTTGATCGAGCAACTCCGCATCAGCACGAACCAAGCGATCCGATTCGAGTACGGCTTCCGATCCGTCGCCGCCGACCAGGCCGAACTCAACCTTGCACCGGCCCGGGCGGCTAGCCATGAGCAGATCGAGCCGCTCGAGCAAGCTCTCGTCCGCCGCGCTCAAGTCCACGCGCACCCGCAAAAGGGTCGGCGATCGGCCGAGCATCTCCTCCAGCGGCTTCGCGTCCATGATGCGTAGCCGCGTGCCAGCATCTTCCACCGCTACCCGCCCTTTTACAAGCAGCGGCACCGCGGTCTTGAGAACCGCTTCGAGCCGGACGAACGGCTCGGAAAAGACGAGACACTCTACGACCGCCGTTCTGTCCTGCAGCGTGACGATCGCCCAGCGCTGGTTATCCCTCTTCGACCGCATCGGTCGGGTTTGCACCACGATTCCAGCCACGAGCACATCGGCGCCATTTTTCTGGCTCTCCAGCATGCCAATATCAATCGCCTTCACTTCGGCGAGACGCCCCGCATATTTCTCAAGAGGATGGCCGGAAATATAGAAACCGAGGACGGCATATTCGCCCGCGAGACGCTCCTCCTCGGTCCATTCGTCAACCGCAGCCGGTTGCCGGGCGGGCGCCGGCGCCGCGGCGGCCATCGCACCAAAAAAAGCATTCTGGCCGCTCGCGCGTTCGCGATTCAGCCGCTGGCCGTGCTTCATCGCATCATCAATGCTGGCCCAATGGCCAGCGCGTGTGCCCCCAAGCGAATCGAACGCGCCAGACTTCACCAGACTCTCGAGCACACGCCGGTTCAATAATCCAGAGTCGAGCGCACCGCAAACGTCGAAAAGATCGGTGAATCGCCCGTGCCGCTTCCGGGCCTCGACGATTCCTCGCGCCGTGCTCTCCCCAACGTTCTTGATCGCCGCTAATCCAAAACGAATGTGTTCGCCCACGGGTGTGAAGTCGAGCGAGCTTTCGTGTACGTCCGGAGACAGTACCGTAATTCCCAAGTCGCGCGCTTCGGCGATATATTTCACAAGCCGCTCGGTGTTCCCTGTTTCCGCCGTCAACATCGCGGCCATGAATTCCACCGGATAATGCCGCTTCAGATACGCGGTCTGATACGCAACGACGGCGTAAGCGCAGGAATGCGACTTATTGAACCCGTATCCTGCGAATTCTTCCATCAGCTTGAATATCTTCTCGGCTTTTTTTACCGGAACTTTGCGTGCCGTGCTGCCCGCGATAAACTTCTCGCGTTGGGCGGCCATGTCTTCTTTGTTCTTCTTGCCCATGGCCTTTCGAAGAATATCCGCTTGGCCGAGAGAGAATCCCGCCAGCCGGTTGGCGATCTGCATCACCTGCTCCTGATACAGAATCACGCCCCAGGTTTCCGACAGGATGTCTTTCAACTCCGGCAAGTCGTAAGTGACTTCTTTCTTTCCGTGTTTCCGCGCGATGAAGTCGTCAATCATTCCGCCTTGGATCGGTCCGGGGCGGTAGAGCGCATTCAGCGCGGTCAAGTCTTCGAGGCGCGTCGGCTGATAGCGGCGCAGAACGTCACGCATGCCGTGCGATTCAAACTGGAATATGCCGGTGGTGTTCCCGCTTGCGAAAAGCTTGTAAGTTTCCACGTCGTCGGTCGGAAGACTTGCCAAATCGAACTCGACTCCGCGGTTCTGCCGGATCAGCAGGACGGCGTCGCACAACACCGTAAGCGTCGTCAGCCCGAGGAAATCCATCTTCAGCAGGCCGATTCGCTCGAGATCATTCATGTCGTACTGCGTCGTGACTTCATCCTTGCTCGACTTGTACAACGGAACGATTTCAGTGAGAGGTCGAGGTGAGATGACGACTCCAGCCGCGTGAGTCGAGGCATGCCGCGCAAGTCCTTCGAGGCGCAGCGCGACGTTGATCAGGTCGCCGATCTTTTCATCGTCCTTCTTCAATTGCGCGAGCTGCGACGATTGCTTCAGCGCGTCTTCCAGCTTGATATTGAGCTGATTGGGAATGAGCTTCGCCAGCCGGTCCACGTCGCCGTAGGGCATGTCGAGCGCACGACCCACATCCTTGATCGCCGCCTTTGCCGCCATCGTTCCAAAAGTAATGATTTGCGCCACGCACTGCTCGCCGTACTTTTTGCGGACGTACTCGATCACCTCGCCCCGGCGCCGATAGCAAAAATCAATGTCAATGTCAGGTAGCGACACGCGCTCTGGATTTAGGAACCGCTCAAACAGCAGATCGTACTGCAGCGGATCAATATCGGTGATTCGCAATGCGTAACTGACCAGGCTCCCCGCCGCCGAGCCGCGCCCCGGCCCCACCGGAACTCCCTGCGTCCGCGCGTAATGAATGAAATCCCAGACGATCAAGAAGTAGCCCGCAAAATTCATCTGCTTGATCATCTCGATTTCGCTCGAGAGGCGGCGCTCGTAGGAATCGAGCGGCTGGCGCAGCAATCCCTTCGACGCCAGCATTTCAAGCTGCGGCAGTCGCCACGCAAATCCTTCGCGGACGACTTTTTCGAAATATGAATTTGCGGTGTGGCTTTCAGGCACCTGAAATTCGGGGAACGGATTATCAACGCGCTGAATCTTCACGCGGCAGCGTTCGGCGATCGTCACAGTCCGCGCCACCGCGTCCGGCAATTCGCGGAAGACGCGAGCCATTTCCTCCGCCGTCTTGAAATAAAATTGGTCGGTCGCGAACTTCATGCGATTGACGTCGCTCATGGACTTGCCCGTTTGAATGCACATCAGAACTTCCTGCGGGCGCGCGTCGGACTGCCTCAAATAGTGCGTATCGTTAGTGGCTACAAGCGGTATCCCGGTTTCGCGCGATAGCTGTACAAGATCGCGGTTCACCCACGTCTCGATTTCCATCCCCTGGTCCTGCACTTCCAGAAAAAAATTACCTTTCCCGAAGATTTCCTGCAGGCGATAGGCGGACTCACGAGCTTTGTCGTGCTTCTTTTCGGAAACCGCCTCGGTGACTTCGCCTCGCAAGCACGCGGACAAAGCGATCAATCCCTTGCTGTGTCGCGCGAGCAGATCGTGGTCAATGCGCGGCTTGTAGTAAAATCCCTCGAGAAATCCGGTTGAAACCAACTTAATGAGATTCCGATAGCCTTCGTCCGTTTCGCAGAGAAGCACGAGATGGTTCGACCGCTCGGCCTCCGCGCCTCTCGTCTTATGACTTCCGGGCGCGACGTATACTTCACAGCCGATAATCGGCTTCACGCCCCGCATCGTGGCTTCGTGATAGAAATTTGCGGCGGCGAAAAGATTTCCGTGATCGGTGACCGCTACAGCGGGCATTCCCCGGCGCGCGGCTTCGGCGGTCAGTTCGCCCACTTCGCAGGCTCCGTCGAGCAGCGAATAATCCGTATGCAGATGAAGGTGGACGAAGTTCGGGCGATCCATGCGAGCCTATTTTAATCCAGCTACAATCAATCGTTCACAAAAGTTGTGGGCGCCAACAATTGCCCTGAATCCCCGAAGATTAGCGCTTTCGCGATTTCCCTGCCGGCTTCGACCGTTGTGCAGTTTTCCCGGCCGCGCGAGCTTTTGCTTTGGCTGCCGAAGGCGCAGGGGGCTTTGTCGCTTCCGCTTTCGGCGGCTGCAGCTTACCACCTTTCGATCCCTCAGCCGGCGCTGCAAGGGGCGCCTTCCCGGCCTCCGCGGCGGCTTGCGCGGACATAATCGCCGCTTTGTGCTTCTGCTTTGACTTTTTCTTTTCCTCGATCTTTTTCTTCGGTTCGTCCTTTATCCCGGCAAGCCGCTTGAGAATCTTCGTTCGCTCGAGCGGATCTCGCCCCTTGCCTCGAAGTTGCGCTTCGAAGAAGTCTTCGAGGATCTTGTCGAACTTGGGACCGCGAGGCACGCCCAGCGCATCGAGTTCAGCCATCGGGAGGCTCGCGCGCATCGGCCGCCACTTCTGCAAATAATTCCGAATCTTTGCGCCGGCTTTCGAATTTCCATACTCTGCCTGGAGAAATGCCAGCCGCTCAGGAGGAACTGTGACCAGATAAAAATATGCGTCCTTGGGCGCATTCGTCCTCCGCCCTTTCAACGTTTTCAGCGCCTTTTCCGTCTCCGGCACGAGGTCGCCGTACGCCGCCATCTCCTTGCCAGAGAATTCCATGGTACGCAAAGCTGCCGCCGCTTCTCGGTCTTTCAGCCGCGCCAGCAGGAAATAGGTGACAGCCGTCGCGAGACGCGGCCGGACACCCGCCGACAAAAACGCCTCACGAGAACGATGCAAACGAGTTAGGCCCTCATAATCCGGATGCCGTCGGGGCAGGTTCGGATGAATTGCAGCGACGAGACCGTGAGACTCCCACTGCTTCAACACGCCGCCGGGATTGTCTTCCCGTCCGAGCGCCAGCACTTCCCTGCCAACCGCCCGTCCGTCGAGACGTTCGTGCAGGCCGCGGCCCATGGCTAGATCAAACCACTCCTGCGTCCGGCTTTCTTGCTTGAAATCCATGCGCACGCAGTAACGAAGAATGCGCATGAGGCGAATCGGCTGGTTCGTGAATGCGTGAATCGAAAGAGAACGCACTTCCCGTTTCTCGAGATCGGCGAGGCCGTTTGTCGGATCGAGAAGAAGCCCGCGCGACGCCGGATTCAAGGAGATCGCGATCGCGTTCAGTGAGAAATCCCGCCGGCGCAGATCTTCCATCACCGTTGACCAACGAACTTCAGGCTTCGCTCCAGGGCGCTCGTAAAAATCGTCGCGCGCGGCAGAGATTGAGCCGTCGGCGTCGCCGGCGAAAATTATCTCGTAGTGCCGCAATTGCTCGTTCTCGGTGACGACGCGCGCGCCGCCCTTCTCGAGTTCGCGAACAATTCGCAGTGGATTGCCTTCGATCGTAAAATCGAGATCGCGGATGGGCATTCCGGAAATGAGGTCGCGTACGGCGCCGCCCGTCAAATAGACGTTTGAATCCTGCGCACGCGCCAGTTCCTGCACGCGCACCAGCGCCGCTCGCTGCTCCGGCGAAAGCCGGCTTTCCAGCAAAAACATGTAATCAGGCATGAGGCTTCGAACTCCTCCCAGGTCCCAACAAAATTTATCGTCGTTTCATCGGCGCTTGCGCGAGAGCGGGCGCCGTTTCCCGATATTCAATGCGCTGTCATCAAGCCCGCGGGTGGTGCTCGCGATAGACCTGTTTCAGCCGTGCTTCCACCACGTGGGTATAAATTTGGGTCGTCGCGATATCCGAGTGGCCCAGCATCATTTGCACGGCGCGCAAATCCGCCCCGCGATCCAGCAAATGTGTCGCGAAACTGTGCCTCAGCATGTGCGGCTTCAGCTTTTTCCGGATGCCGGCCAGCCGGCCGCAATCAGAAATTGTCTTCCAGAATCCATGCCGCGAACACTGGCCGCCCTGCCGGTTCAGAAATAAGAGCGGCGGCGAGTTCTCGCGCGCCAGTTTTGGCCGCGATTTCCCCAAATACGCCCGGACGACTTCGACGGCTCGCCGGCCAATCGGCACAAGTCGCTCCTTATCGCCCTTTCCGATGCAACGCACGTAGCCCTTGTCATAGTGAATGTCGCTGAGCCGCAGCTTGCACAACTCGGAGACGCGCAGACCTGCCGAGTACATCACTTCGACCATAGCCTTGTCCCGCAACCCCACAACCGTGCTGGCATCTGGCTGCGCGATGAGCCTCTCAACTTCCTCGACGGTTAGAAACATCGGCAAACTGCTGCGAAATCGTGGCGATTCCACCGTCTCCGCCGGATCTTCGCTAATTAATCCTTCGGCGAGTGCGAACCTGAAAAAATGGCGGATCGTAACCAGATGGCGCGCCACGCTACGGCTGTCCAGCTTCCGGTGATAGAGATGCCGCAGAAAATCGACGATTTCGTCGCGCCTTACCTTGTCGAGTGCCAACCGCTGGCCCGCAGCAAACTCCGCAAATTTCTCGACGTCGCGCCGGTACGCGTCGAGCGTATTGGCCGAAACACCCTTCTCAACGCGCAAATAACTCAAAAATGATCGGATTGCAGCTTCCACTGTTCCCCCAAACAAATGCCTCTTGTACCGCCGGCTCTTCGCCTTTATTGAAGGTACATCGCGCTCATCAGATCGCCCGTCCCGCCACCATCGTGCTGCGAACGAACGCAATCACCTCATGCACTTCTTCGCAGCGCATCAACCATGCCACGCCCATATATATCGCGACTGCGGTCGCGATCATCGCTACCAGTCCAGCGGCCTGCGGCNNCGGTAACCTCGCATTAATAAGACGCACGCCGCTGCCATCGCGACGGCGCAGACCACTGTTCGTCCCAGAGACGCAAGCAGAGCCGTCGCTCCCACGCGCCCAAATCGTCCTCGAAAAATCACGAAAAGCGCGCCGAAATTCACGTAGGCCGCGATCGCCGTTGCCAGCGCGGGCCCCGCGTTCGACAGCGTCTGAGCCAGAAAAAAAAGGAATCCCACGTTGAGAAAAATGTTCACGCACAACGCCACGGCCGCAACCCGAACTGGAGTCGCCGTATCGCGCAGCGAGTAGAACACCGGGACGATTAATTTCACCGCGGCAAAAGCCGGAAGCCCGAGCGAGTAGCAAAGTAGGGGCCGAGTTGTCAGCGCTGTCGACGCCGCGACGAATTGGCCATGCTGGAACAGTACGCGCACGATGGGCTGACGCAGTAGCGCGAGCCCGACTGCCGCCGGCACCGTGACAAATGAAACCAGTCTCAGCGCGTAACCGAACGTCGCGGTCATGTCGCCCAATCGCTGCTGATTCGCCTGCCGCGAAAGAGTGGGCAGCAGTGCCGTCGAAATTGCCAACGCAAAACTGCCCAGCACTAATTCCACCACGCGGTCGGCTACGTATAGCGACGTAATACTTCCCTGCGGCAGTTTCGGCGACATTGCAAAAATCGTGTCCACGAAAAAGTTGATCTGGTAAAGCCCTATCCCGAAGAAACTCGGGATCATCAATTTCCCAACCGTGCGAATGCCAGGATCCTTGAACGAGATCTGAAAATGAAATCGCATGCCGCGCCGAACCAATGCAGGAACCTGCATGAAAAATTGCAGCGCGCCAGCCAGCAGAACGGCGACAGCCAGCGCCACGGCGGGACTTCTGTATTGCGCGGGCGCCAGATTCACGATCGGCGTATACACGGCGGCGAACGAAAACGTGATCAAGGTGAGATTGAACACAATCGGCGTGGACGCGGGCAGCCCAAACACGTGGTAGCTGTTCAAAATGGCCATCGCCAGCGCGGCAAGGCCCATGAAGAATACGTACGGAAAAATGATGCGGTTGAGATACACCGCCATGCCCAAATCGATTCGATGCCCCCCTGCGAGCGTGAATAAATCGATAACGCGATCGGAGAAAATGACTCCGAGAACCGTCAGCGGCGCTAGTACGACCGAAAGCGTCCAAAACGCTCGTTGGGCGAACTGCCAGATTTCCGCCTGCGATTTCCCGGTGACGTACTCGGTGAATACAGGAATGAACGCCGCAGTCATCGAGCCTTCGCCGATCAGACGGCGGAACAGGTTGGGAAGTCGAAATGCGAGGATAAACGAGTCCGCGGCTACGGACGTGCCGAGTAGAAGAGTGATCCGTTCGTCTCGTAAGTACCCTAGAATGCGGCTGATAATAGTGGCTAGGGTTATGGCCGAGGCGGATTGGAGAATCTGCCTTTTTTCGGTCAATCGCCGGAAGCTCCGATTCTAACCCTTTTAGCACCAACAAGTTGACAACACTTTCACCAAAAGATAACATAACTTCCCGCATTTCGCAACTGCCTTCCCAAGAGGGACTCAGATTTGAGACGCACAGCTCCAACTTCCACCCATAAAAAGGTCGTCGTCATGTTGGAGGACGGCACTCCCCTAAAGGGCTACCTAAATCCGTCAGGACTGCAGTCAGCCGAGTCAGTCGATTTGCTGACACCGGACGGCGAACACAAAGAAATCGCCCTAGCGGGCATCAAAGCCATCTATTTCGTCGCCGATCTGAACCAACCTTTCGAGCCGGAGCGGAGCGTCTTCCTCAGCCGGCCCAAACTCGAGGGTCTTTGGCTCAAACTAACCTTTCGGGATCGGCAAAGCTTGGAGGGGATCGCCTCAAACGAACTGCTCGAGACGCTCGATCGGGGCGTCCAGTTCACACCGCCGGACTTGCACGGTAATTGCCTGCGGATGTTTGTCCCGCGTGCGGCGCTCACCGAAGTGAAAGTTCTGGGCATCGTTGGGACTGCAAAGCGGCCACCCCGTCCTGCTGTTGCGATCCCCAACCAACCGAGGCTTTTTAGCGAGTGAAGTTCGCGTTCGACCGCGCAAGAGAGCTGCGAGGGGCCACGGATTTTCGTTACTCTCCGCCCCCATCCGCAATAAATCTCCGTTCGCTCTGCATCCAAACACCGTCTGAGGTAGATTGTTGCATTGGATAGGAGACATACGATGAAACTCGGCGAGATAGCTCAACGGCTGGAATGCAAACTCGAAGGCGATGCCGGAATTGACATTACGGGTGTAGCGGGCATCGAAGAAGCCGCGCCGGGACAATTGACGTTTCTCGCCAACCGCCGCTATCGTCCCGCCGTGGCCACAACGCGCGCGTCGGCCATTCTGATCGCGCCCGACGCGGGCGACGTGCCGTTAGCCGCCCTCCGCTCTTCGAACCCGTATCTCGATTTCGCACGCGCCCTTGAATTCTTTCATCCCGCGCCGGCATACTCCGCGGAAGTTCATCCGACGGCGAGCATCTCAAGAACCGCTAAAATAGGGGCCGGGGCGCATATCGGGCCGTATTGCTACGTCGGAGAAAACGTCGAGATTGGACTCAACGCAATTCTGCACAGCTTCGTCACAATTTATCGCGATGCCAAAATTGGAGACGATTTTTTCGCGCATTCCCACGCGATCATCCGGGAAGAATGCCACATTGGCGACCGCGTTACGCTTCAAAACGGCGCGGTCATCGGTTCCGATGGATTCGGATTTGCAAAGCAAGCTGACGGAAGCTGGTACAAAATCCGGCAAGCAGGCATTGCGGTGCTCGAGGACGACGTCGAAGTCCAAGCCGGCGCCATCATTGATCGCGCGACGATCGGAGAAACTCGAATTTCCCGCGGCGCGAAGATAGACAATCTCGTGCAGGTCGGCCACGCCTCGAAGGTTGGCAAGAATTCCTTACTCTGTGGACAGGTCGGCTTGGCGGGCTCAACGCGCGTCGGGGAAAATTGCATCCTCGCCGGCCAAGTCGGCGCAGCCGGGCATTTGACCATCGGCGACGGCGCAGTGGTGACATCGCAGAGCGGCGTGCCCAACGACGTGCCTCCGGGCGCGCTCTATTCGGGATATCCAGCCATCGAAAATAAGTCCTGGCTGAAATCCGTGGCCGTATTTAATCGTTTGCCGGAATTGCAGAAACAAGTGCGTGAACTGACGGCAGAAATCGAAAAACTGAAATCTCAGGCGCAATAAATCCGTAGTGTGGGTTTGCCCTATTTCGACAGCGGCCGCTGCTCTTCAGGCAATCCCGCCGCAACCAGGTCGCGCACCCGCTCACGCAACACCTCGCGACGCTCGAATTTATAGTCCGCCGAATCCACTGCCGATCCAAATCGAACGGTTACGTCCCCAGGCCGGAGCGACGATTCGCCCTTGCGCATCAATCGCTGCGTCCCAATCAGCGAAACCGGCACGACAGGCACCCCAGCTTCAATCGCCATCACGAAAGTTCCGCTCTTGAACCCACGCAATCGCCCGTCCGGGCTCCGTGTCCCTTCGGGATAAACTAAAAACGAAGTTCCACCGCGGAGGTATTGGATTGCTTTATTGACGCTGGAAGCTGCCGCTTCTTTGTCATCCCGGTCTACCGGAACAATCTGGCACATACGCATGCCAGTGGCCAGAATCGGAATACGAAATACCTGCTTTTTCGCCAGAATCGCCACCCGTCGAGGTATGAACGGTACAAGTGCCACGGGATCTATATTGCTCACGTGGTTCGACGCGAAAACGCACGTTCGATTGGGAATGTTCTCGGCGCCTTCGACGTGAACGCGTATGCCCACAATCCAAAGGCCGGACCGCAAAGTTTTCATCGCCATCTCGTACATCGCTTCCGGCGATCTCGTGATCCAGGAATAGACAATGAAAAACGGCAATATGATTGCGATCGCCAGGCCCACGTAGGTGATGAGAAGAATGGTGCGAATCATCAGAACTTACCGGCGTCAATCCGTGGTGCCGTGCAGGAATCCATCTCGGATGCGAAGTTGCCGGGGAGTGGGGTTTTCAATTTCCTCAACACTGCTTTCTTTTATCTCGCGGCTCCCGAGAACCAACGCCACGTTTCTCTCCTGCCCTTCTCGCAGGACGTGCAACGTTACCGTGTCGCCCGGCGAGTGCGCGCGCAACCATACATCGGCATTCCTCGGCGGTTTGTCGCCGTCAATCGTAACAATTTCGTCGCCATCGAGCAGTCCCGCTTTTTCGGCGTTGCTTCCTGTCTCGACGCGCGCAACGAGCCAGTTCCCTCCCGAGCCCCGCGATCGAGAGAAACCAGGCCCGGCCTCCGTCCGCGGCATTTCCTTTAGACGCAGACCCGCGACGGAGAAAAATTGGTCGTACGGAATTTCGTCCACTCCCGACACATACCGCCGAAAGAAATCATCGAAGCTCTTGCCGCTAACCTGCTCGACCGTAGCGCGAATGTCCGCGCTGTCGTTGTAATAGCGTCCGCGCTTCGCGAATTCGGTATTCATGCTGCGCATCACGTCGTCGAGAGACTTTCGATTATCCGTGGCATCACGGATAGCCAGATCCAGCATGTCTCCCAAAATCTTGCCCTTGTTGTAATACGAGATGCTTCGCTGCGGTGAATTGTACGCCGGATATTTATCGAGCCACGTGTCGAGACTCGACTCTTCGACACTCTGCCACGAATGCGCCGGACTATTCTGAAGGTGACGAATCTCTTCGGCCAAATCGGAATAGAACTTGTCTTTGGTCCATTCTCCAGAGCGAAGCAGGGCGAACGCACCGTAGGTGCTCGTAACGCCCTCAGCGAACCATAGCGCTCGCGTCCATTGCTCCTTCGTGTAATCCACGGGCTGAAGGCTCTGCGGACGAATTCGCTTTACATTCCACGCGTGAAAGAACTCGTGCGCGACAATCTGGAGGACATCCTGCTGGGAGCCGGCGCCTATTGCCGTGCAATTCGCGTGTTCCATTCCTCCGCCACCGGCTTCGGCATACGGACCCACGTGAAGAAAAAACGTGTACTCGTCGAAAGGCGCGCCGCCCATCAAATGCAATTCGTATGCGACGATTTTGTGCAGGCTTTCTTCCAGAAAAACCCGATCCCACAATTTGCCGTCCAATACGGCGCGGAAGCGTGCGCCGCCCTCCACAAAGGTGAAACTATCGAACTTCCCAGCCTCCGCAGGCGCATCCACAAGTAAATCATAGCTCTGCGCGACGAATCCGTTTGGTACCGTAGCCGCCGGCAATTCCGCGGCGATTTTCCAGCCCGCGGGGACATCCGTAAACTGAACCACTGACTCTTCCGAGCGCCGGTCTGGCAAGTACATCAGAACTTCAGCAAAATTCAAGAAAGCATGCTGCGCGTTCAACTGCGAATCGAACGGGCCCGGTTCATCCCACTCGATTGTGTAACTGACGGAGAAATCTCCGTCATGTCCATTAGCGGCCGCTCCCGCCTCGCCAAGCTGCCACGTTTGCTTATCGAGCTTTCGAACCCCGATTCGCTCCGCCTGCTGTCCTTCGCCGCGAACTATGTAGGCCTGAACGTCCCGAACTCGATAAGCGAAATCGCGGATCTCGTAAGGAGCATTCCACGCGGGAATCGCCACAATCCTTCCAAGCGGAGCTTTTGGGATGCTGACGGTCACGTGAAAGAGATGTTCGTCGGGATGGTTGAGCGAGATTCGGTATCGGATCGTCGCCCGCGTCGAATGCGGAACGGCAAGCAGAAAAACGAACAGCAGAATCGGCCGCGTGCGTTTAGAAATGTTCACAGACGAGCGACTGATTTGGATTTCAGCCTTTCGAGAAGTTTTCCGCTCAAGCCGTCAAAGCTTCCGTTGGACATCACCAGCACGACGTCCCCGGGCTTCGACTCAGCCGCGAGATAGTCGGCGATTTCCGTTGCGGAGTCAAATGCTGACGCGGGCTTGCCATGCGCGCGAACATCCTCCGCGACCTTGGCCGGTGAGAAGCGCTCTTCATCGGCCAGCAGTTGCGCACGGCTTACCGGTCCGATGGCAACGCTGTCGGCCACCGCCAGAGCTTCCGGCAGAACCTTTTCGAAAATCTTTCGGCGCATCGTATTCGAGCGAGGCTCGAGCGCGGCCCAAATCCGCCGATTCGGCCACTGGGTGCGCGCCGCCTCGAGCGTCAGCTTAATGGCCGTCGGATGATGTGCGAAGTCCTCAACGACAAGCACGCCGCCCTCTTCGCCCTTGTGTTCCATTCGCTTGCGCACGCCTTGGAACGTGGCCATGGCATTTTCGATGGCTTCGCACTCCACTCCACGGCCATACGCGATTCCGATCGCCGCGAGAGCATCCAAAACATTGTGGCGCCCCGCAACGGGCATTCGAATTCGCGTGACTTCATTTCCTCGATACGCCACTCGAAAATTGGTCATTCCGTCTTCCCAATGTAAGTCCCCCGCCGACCAATCCACGCCTTCGCACAAGCCGAACGTCTCTACAGGGCAAAGCGCCTTCTCCGTGCATCGGCGAACTTCCTCTCCTTCGCCCCATACTAAGATGCGTCCTCGGCGAGGCACGAGATTTACCAGCCGTCGAAACTGAAGTGAGATCGAAGCGAGATCGGGATAGATATCGGCGTGATCGTATTCGAGAGACGTAATAATCAATTCGTCGGGATGGTAGTGAAGGAATTTCGGGCCGCGATCGAAAAACGCGGTCTCATATTCGTCGCCTTCAATAATGAATTCTTCGCCGCCGCCCAGGCCATAGCTCTTGTCGCCAAAGTTTGTTGCCACGCCGCCAACCAGAAAATCCGGCCGGCGCCCGGCCACATGAAATATCCAGGCGAGCATCGCCGTCGTCGTAGTCTTACCGTGAGTTCCAGCAACGACGATGGACGCATGATTCGGGATGAAGAATTCCTCGATCACTTCGGCCATCGAACGATATGGAATTTTCTCGTCGAGAATAAATTCAAGCTCCGGATTGCCCCGAGCGATCACGTTGCCGATGACCGCGAGGTCCGGCGCAGGCTTCAGATTTTCCTCGCGAAAGCCTTCATTCCATTTGATTCCGAGCGATGAAAGCAGAGTGGACGCCGGCGGGTAGACGTTAACGTCAGAACCGGTGACGTAGTATCCACGCTCTTTGAGCATCCCCGCAACGGGCGCCATTGCCGCACCCCCAATGCCGAGCAGATGGAGATGTCCCGAAGTTCGCGGCAACAGATTGCCTAGAAAATCAGACTGTGCCATTCCGTCCTCTATGCACAATTGTAGCGGTTCCGGAAAATCATCAAGCAAGCCACGAGAATCCGCCTATCCTTCGCTGCATGCGGCTTCGAGAATTTCAAGAGTGGGCGATGCATTCGCCGTCAATCGCGCTCGCACGCCCAACGGTATCGTCAGCATCGGTCGCTCCGTATGCCCGAACGGAATATTCCACACCACCGGCACGTCAAACTTTCGCGTAATCCGCGAAACCACCTCGCGAACATTGGCGCTTCCCGCCGGTCCTTCGCACTCGGGAAAATCGCCGAAGAGCAAACCGGCGGCCCTGTCGAGTTTGCCCGCCTGCTTCAGTTGCATCAGGGCCCGATCAACTTGCCACGGCTTCATGGCGCGATCTTCGAGAGCCAAAATCGCCCCCTTGGTGTTGATGGCCCACGGCGTTCCGAGCGTCGCGACGACCAGCGTCAGGCAGCCGCCGAGCACGGTTCCCTCAGCATTGCCTCGAGCCAGCGTTTCGCCTTCGAGCTTGATCGTCCATCCGCCCGTCGTAGCCGAAATCGCCTGTTCAAACGATGGCTTATCGTAACCGCGCGGCGAGCCCTC
This sequence comes from Acidobacteriota bacterium, assembly GCA_003152355.1. Lineage (GTDB taxonomy): Bacteria > Acidobacteriota > Terriglobia > Acidiferrales > UBA7541 > Palsa-147. The sequence continues at coordinate 17,586 of PMAA01000239.1, forward strand.
TCCCGCGTCGAATCCAGCCGCGACCATCGGGCCGTAAAATGTGACCCAGCCGCATTTCTCCCAAAGAAACACCTGAAGCGAGGTAACGTCGCTATGCCCGATCAACATTTTTGGCGGCGACATTTCCTTTACGTAGTCAACTTCACCCAGCAGCTCATCGAGCAAATAATTCGAGCCGTAACCGCCCCTCGCGCATATCACAGCGCGCGTCTCCTTTTCACCGACGGCCGCAAGAAATTCTTTAACGCGATCCGCCACGCTGCCCGCGAAATAACCGTCCCGAGACAGAATCCGCGGATCCCTATGCACGACAAAGCCCAGACGCTCGAACTCAGCAATTCCCTTCTCAAGTCGCTCGGCCTCCACCGGGCTTGACGGCGCGATGACTCGAATCGCGTCACCCGGGCGGAGAGCGCGTGGCTTGAGCGGCGTGGGCATTCGAAGAATTCGAGAATAAGGAATCTCGGGGAATGAGTCCAGAGACGCTAGCGCGGCCGATTCCTGAATCGCACAAGTAGGGCGATCGCGTGCGCCTATGGCGCTGAAGGAAATTGCAGGAGAAACACGTCCCCGGCGCCGCTCGCGTTCGCAATTACGCCCGAAGTGACCGATGGCGGCGCGACGGAAAAGATCGCGAGAATTGTGCCGTTTTCGCTGATCGGCACTGCAAACCGGGCGTTGCGATCAGGCAGCAGGTCGGCCTTACCGGAAGTCGAGATAGAAACTAGCATTGTGTGAGGCGCGCAGTTCCCACTCGACGATGCGCCGACGCAAGTCGCGTGTACGTATCCAAGGATTGCAGAAGGAGCCGCGGAACCTTCGCCCGATGCGACAGTCGAATCATCGGCCACGAAGCTAATCAAACTGCCGTCGGCATTGATGGACGGTGAATGACTTTCACCGATGACACCTTCCGTCGCCATCGAGATGGTTGGTGTGCAGCCCTTCGGCGCGGAATCGCCCAGGCACGTATCGCGAACCGCTATCTGCTGACCCGACGTATGGAATCCCGAGATCAAATTTGTCGCACGCGTCACGAAAGCCACGTACCGGCCGTCAGCATTAATCGCCGGCGAAAAACTTGGACCATCGCCCGTGGCGCCTGCCCACGGGGCGGAGAGCATTCGAGTTGATGGCGTGCAATTCTCTGGCGCGGCGATGCCCTGGCACGTATCGCGCAGCAGGACACTCGATGTCGCATTCATCGGATTTGAAACCATGTTTACGGCGTCGGAGTCGAAGGCAACATATCTTCCGTCCGCCGAGATCGAACTCTGCAGGCTCGCACCTTTGCCGGCATGGCCAGACGCGTCTTGGGAAACCAACATCGTGTGCGGAACGCACTGAGCGAGCGCGGTTACGCCCAGACAAGTGTCGCGCAAATAAATTTGTGCCGCGCCGCCGGCGACTCCGAAAACGAGGCCTGCGGAGATCGAAGTGAACGAAACATACCGGCCGTCAAAGCTGATCGAAGGAAATTCGCTCGCACCACCGCCGGGCTCTCCAGCGAGCGAAATAGAAATCAAACTTGTTTTGGGCGCGCAATCGGCCGCTGCGTCCGGGCCCATGCAAGTATCCCGCAGATAAATTTGGGTGGCTTCCGCGCTTGCGCCGGCTATGAGGTTTGTCGCGCGCGAAGAAAATGCCACGAATCGTGCGTCGCCGCTGATCGCGAGACCCCGTCCCGCAGGACCATNNCATCGCGGCCAACATCTACGACGAGTGTTTGCGGCGTGCATGCCGCGGTGCCGAGGCAAGTGTCTCGGACGAAAACGCGCCCGCCGCCTCCGCTACGCACAAGATCCGTAGCGACGGATTGAAAAGCGATATATCTGCCGCTGCCGTCCATTTTTGGCGCACCACTCGGACCATTCGATGCAGTGCCGAAGGCGTTAATCGAAACGAGCTGTCCCGCTGCATTTATAGTGAGCGCAGGACGCGACTGACTTCCGGTGATCTTGAAAGTCAAACCTGCAGATGTTCCTCCGCCCGGCGCCGGATTCACCACAGTTACGCTCGCAGTTCCCCCGACCGCAATATCTGCTGCCGTGATGGCCGCGGTTAACTGTGTCGTGCTTACGTAGGTAGTCTGTCGTCCACTGCCGTTCCAATTTACGGCGGAATTCGTTACGAAATTCGAGCCCGTCACGGTAATTGAGAACGCAGCACCGCCAGCCGCGGTGCTGGAAGGCGCCAGGCTGGTAGCCGTGGGCACCGCATTGTTCACGGTAAATTGCTGCGCCAACGACGTGCCACCGCCTGGAGCAGGGTTTGTTATCGTGACGTTGTTGACGCCGGCGGCGGCGATGTCGGCTGCGAGGATTGTCGCCGAAAGTTGGCTTGAACTCGCGAATACGGTGACGCGCGGGCTGCCGTTCCAATTCACCACTGACGCGCTGACGAATCCGCGGCCCGTCAGAGCCAGCGAGAATGCCGCGCTACCTGCCGCAGCGCTGGTCGGATTCAAGCTTGAGATGCCAGGGATCGGATTCCCGGAGGGGTCAACGTAGAACGGTGCGCTATTCGAATTGCCGCCGCCCGGAGAGGAGTTCGACACCGAGATCGCGTCAGTTCCCGCCGTCGCAATATCGGATGCGGTGACCGAAGCCGTTAGCTGCATCGAACTTACGAAAGTCGTGGATCGCGGCTGCCCATTGAAATTTACTGTGGATACTCCGGAGGCGAAACCAGTGCCAGTGATCGTCAACGAAAAAGCGGCGCCGCCAACGCTCGCGCTAGCGGGGCTTAACGAAGTAATTGTTGGCGCAGGATTGTTTGCCGGGTCGATGTAAAACGTGTAGCCGCTCGAAGTTCCACCTCCGGGCGATGGATTCACAACCGTAATGTTGGCGGAGCCCGGAGTGGCGATCAAACTCGCAGGAACCTGGGCCGCAAGTTGGTTCGTTGTAGTGTTCAGCGTCGTGGCCAGCGGATTGCCGTTCCAATTCACAGTTGTCGTGTTGATGAGATTCAGGGCGACGACGTTTAGCTGGAAGGCTGGGCTCCCGGCGGTGATCTCGGTGGGAGAGATCGAAGACAGAGTCGGAGTCGCGTTGAACGTGGTGCTGCTGCAGCTCCCGAGAGTAACTGCCGCCGCAAGGAGCAGTCCGGCCTTTCCTTTTGACACCATTCCGTTCAATTTGCCCCGCACGCCGCCTGTCAAACCGTTTTCTCCCGGTACTATAGTCGCAAATTTATCTNNAAACGCGCATCATCCGCGAGCATGCATTGCGGTTTTAGACCATTCGGATTCGGCTGAGCCCAAAGAGGTTGGCCGTCGCCGCCAACACTTACAGCTTAAATGCCGTAAGCCTCGAAAAGAGCTTCGCCCGCGCATCGATTTCGTGGCGTGTGAGCGTCTTCAGTCGATCCACGCCGAAACGCTCGACCGTAAAACTCCCCACCACTGAACCATAGACCATCGCACGCTTGAGCGATTCGTCGGTGATGCTGCCGGCGCTGGCCAAATAACCCATGAATCCTCCGGCAAAGCTGTCACCCGCCCCGGTGGGATCGTGAACTTCTTCCAAGGGAAATGCCGGGACGGAAAACAAAAACCGATTATGGACCATGAGAGCGCCATGTTCGCCGCGCTTAATCACCAGCGTCTTCGGTCCCATTTTAAAAATGTGCTTTGCGGCGCGGAGCAGATTGTGCTCGCCGGTGATTTGGCGCGTCTCGTCGTCGTTAATCATCAGAATCTGCGTGTGCTTCAGCGTCTCTCGAAGCTCGGCCGGCGTGCGTTCAATCCAGTAATTCATGGTGTCCAGAGCGACCAATTTCGGTTTACGGCGCGCCTGCTGCAGCACCGAGCGCTGCAACGTCGGATCAATGTTAGCCAGGAATACGTAAGGCGAGTCGCGATACGACTCCGGCAGTTTCGGATTGAAGTTTGCGAACACATTCAATTCGGTCACGAGGGTCGTACGTTCGTTCATATTCTGGTTGTAGCGTCCCGCCCAGAAAAATGTCTTTCCTGGAGCGCGCTCGAGTCCCTCGAGATCGATTCGCCGCCGGCGTAAGATTTGCTCGTCCTGCTTTCCAAAATCGTCGCCGACTACGCCAACCAGCCTAACCGGTGTGAAATTGCTGGCGGCGAGAGCGAAATAACTCGCTGCGCCGCCTAATGTACGCGGCACGCTGCCGTGCGGAGTTTCGATCGCGTCAAACGCGACAGAGCCGACTACCAGTAAGGACATTTATTCTCCAGATTCATGCGCCGCTCAAGATAGATACTTGCCCGCAATCGGTGCGAGCCGCTTTTTCGCTGCCGCGGGAATCACTTTCCGATCGGTAAGAATCGCGTGAGCCAGAGCGGCGCAGCATTTGCACTCGCGTGCATCCGGCATCGCCTTCACAACTTCATGGATTACGTTCCGGGCGTTTTCGGCGTTGCGCGTCAAATTCTCGATGATTTGGGCCACGGTGACGGAACTGTGCGCCGCATGCCAGCAATCATAGTCGGTGATCATTGCGACGGTCGCGTAACAAAGTTCCGCCTCGCGTGCCAGCTTTGCTTCGGTGAGGTTGGTCATGCCGATCACGTCGAAGCCGTGCTTCCGGTAGGTGTGAGATTCCGCCAATGTGGAAAATTGCGGGCCTTCCATACAAACATATGTGCCGCCGCGATGGACGTTCACTCTGATCCGGTCACAGGCGTCGGCTAGAAGTCTCGAAAGCTGCGTGCATGTGGGCTTGTCGAATCCGACGTGCGCGACGACGCCGCCGCCAAAAAAAGTAGCGATCCTGCCGCGGGTGCGGTCAAAGAACTGATCGGGCACGAGAAAATCGAGTGGACGGAGTTCTTCGCGCAGCGATCCGACCGCGCTGACAGAAATCACGCGCTCGGCACCCAACATTTTCATGGCGCAAATGTTCGCGCGATAGTTGATGTCGCTCGGCGAAAATCGATGGCCACGACCATGCCGCGCGAGAAACGCGACGCGCTTTCCGTCTAGTAATCCGACCACGATCGCGTCGGAGGGATCGCCGAACGGGGTGTGCACGCGCACTTCTTTCACATCGGAGAGTCCCTCGATGGAATAGAGTCCGCTTCCACCGATAATTCCTATCCGGACGGGATCCGCTGCGCGCTTTCCCCGCGATTTGGTCTTGGCGCCCATGCTGTTCAAATCACCTCTTTAACCCAACTTTGTTACGTCAATTCCACGGGTTCGATCTCGATCTCATCGTCATGCACATGCAGTCGCGCCGCCGGAACCTTCGCGTCGTGAGCGAAGAGCGCCAGCGTTCCTTCGCGCGCCACTTCCGGAATCCACTTGCGCTTGTTCTCAAGCGTCGTGAGCGGGTACAGATCGAACGACATGATCCACGGATAAGCGAGATGAGCCGTCGTCGGGACCAAATCGGCGAAAAAGAAAGCCGATTTGCCGCCGCCAGAAAGACGCACGCACTGCGTATCCGCGTTGTGACCGGGCACCCGGATCACTTCGACGCCGGGAACGATTTCACGATCGCCGTCGAGAAGCCACCACTTTCCCGCGGCTTCGATGGCCAGAAAATTGTCTGCCACGTAGCTGCCGCGGTCGCGCTCGGTGGGGCGCTTGGCGTGCTCGAGTTCGCCGCGCTGCACCACGTATTGCGCGTTCGGAAATGTCGGAACGATACGGCCATCCTTGATGCGCGTGTTCCAACCGCAATGGTCAAAGTGCAGGTGAGTATTCACGACGTAGTCAATCTGATCGAGACCAACTCCACGTCCGGCAAGCTGCTCCGGAAGCCGCTTGCCCTGGCCGATCGCATAGATGTCGCGGCGTTTCGCATCCCATTTATCGCCAGCGCCTGTTTCAATGAGAAGCGTCTTCCCTGCCGCGCGCACGAGCAGGCAATTCATTTCGAGCCCGATCCGGTTGCGCTCGTCGGCCGGAATTTTCTTCTCCCACAACGGCTTCGGGACGACTCCAAACATGGCGCCGCCATCGAGGCGAAATCCGCCGTCATTCAAAATCCAGAACTCGAGATCGCCGAGTTTCACTTCGAGTCTCCCAGACCGACCCGCTCGAGAATTTCGTTCACAACCGCGTAGGGGTCCTTCCGGCGGTTGGCGATCTCCTCCGCCGCCGACGAAAGGGCTGCGTCGCCGATCCGGCCGCGAATCACGCGCTCCGCAAATCGCTGCTCAAGCATTTCGATCAGTCGCTGCTTCCAATAGCAGATTTCCTGTGCCTTGCGATCTACCGATAGCGCTTTGCGCTTGCGAAAGATCTCGATCTCCGCTGCCAATTCGGAGATGCCCTTCGATTCGGTGGCAATCGTTCGAACAACCGAAGGTCTCCAGCCATCGCGATCCGGCGCAATGGTCAGAATCGCGCGAAGCTGCTGCTCGAAGCGATCGGCGCCTTCGCGGTCGCACTTGTTGATGACAAAGATGTCGGCAATTTCCATCAACCCGGCCTTCAGATTCTGCACATCGTCGCCCATTCCGGGGACGAGCACGACGATAGTGCAGTCGGCGAGGCGAACGATTTCCACTTCGCCCTGGCCAACGCCTACGGTTTCGATGAGAACGAATTCCTTTCCGGCCGCATCAAGAAGCAGCGCCGTATCATTCGTAGCCTCCGACAGCCCGCCGAGAGAGCCCCGCGTGGCCATCGAGCGGATGAAGATTCCGGTGTCCGACGCGTGCCCCTGCATGCGCACGCGATCGCCGAGAATAGCGCCGCCGGTAAACGGGCTCGATGGATCAACGGCGATAACACCGATAGATTTGCACTGGCCGCGATAGTGCGCTGCGAGACGGTCAACGAGAGTGCTTTTCCCGGTTCCGGGTGCGCCCGTGATCCCAATCCTGAACGACTTGCCCGTGTGCGGAAACAATCGCCGAAGAAGGTCTTCGGATTCGCGGGTCCGATTCTCAATCGCCGTCACTCCGCGCGAGATGGCACGAATGTCGCCCGCACGAACTTGTTCGGCCCAATCCTCGATAGCGCGCGTCATGAATTGAAAGACAGCGCCGTCCGGGCCGGAGATGGAGCGGAATTCGCAACCTTCAGCGCGCACGGATTCGAAATGGCATGTCCGCGATTCATGAGGATTATGCTTTCCCAAGAAGCTGACGGGCAATCACGAGGCGCTGGATCTCGCTCGTGCCCTCGCCGATGGTGCAGAGTTTCACGTCGCGGTAATACTTTTCCGCCGGGTAGTCCTTGATGAAGCCGTACCCGCCAAAAATTTGGACAGCCTCGTTCGCGACGCGCACTGCAACTTCGCCTGCATAAAGTTTTGCCATGCTCGATTCTTGCGTATAGCGCACAGCGTCTTCACCCTTGGCGATCGCGCGATCCGCGAGCCATGCGGCGCGATAGGTCAGAAGCCGCGCGGCATCAATTTGCGTCGCCATATCGGCCAACTTGAATTGAATCGCCTGAAACTCGCTGATCGTCTTGCCAAACTGTTTGCGCTGCTTCGCATACTTCACCGAGGCCTCGTACGCGCCTTGAGCCATGCCAAGTCCCAGCGCGGCGATGGAAACGCGGCCACCATCGAGAATTTGCAGGCTGTTGACGAAGCCTTCGCCTTCCTTGCCGAGGAGATTCGCCGCGGGAATGCGGCAATCGTCGAAAATCACTTCGGAGGTGTCGCTCGCACGCAGGCCGAGCTTGTTCTCCTTCTTGCCTGGACGAAATCCTGGTGTTCCCTTCTCGAGAATGAATGCGGAAATTCCGTGGCTCTTTTTGGATTTGTCGGTGGCGGCCATCGCCACGCACACATCCGCGTAATGGCCGTTGGTGGTAAAAGTCTTTGAGCCGTTCAAAATCCAGTCGCCGTTCTGGCGCACGGCCGTGGTGCGTGTACCGCCCGCGTCGGAGCCAGCTTCCGGTTCGGTGAGCGACCAGCAGCCAATCTTTTTCCCCTGAGCCAGATCGATGACGTATTTTTTCTTCTGCTCTTCGGTGCCGAATTTGTATATGTGATTCGTGCACAGTGAATTGTGCGCGGCAACGATGATTCCGATGGAGCCATCCACGCGTGACAATTCCTCGATCACGATCGCGTATTCGACGTAGCCAAGACCCGCGCCGCCATATTTTTCCGGGAAGGTAACGCCCAGAAGCCCCATTTCCGCGAGCTTGGGAACGATCTCGATCGGAAAATGAGAGGCCTCGTCCCATTCCATCACATGAGGCGCGATTTCGCCCTCGGCAAATTCCCGCACCGTGCGGCGAAGCTGTATTTGTTCGTCTGTCAGCGAGAAATCCAAGTCATCCTCGGTAAGTCTGCCCACGCCGGGTGCGCGAGTAAAATCCCATCGAAGTGCCGAATTTAGATTTATATCACAGGTACGTGCAGGGACTGAGCCGCGGTTCCGGAATCTTAGAGAGCCACAATTCTTGCCATCACCTCGAGTGCGCGCTGGCAGCCCTCGCGGTCAACGTCATAGTGCGTGACCATGCGCAGGGCGTAATTGTCCGACGGATTGGAGAGAATTCGTTCTTTTGCAAGCGCGGCCGAGAGTTCGGCTGCGGTCTTACCGGTTCCGCGAACGTCGAAGATGACGATATTGGTGATGACTTTCTCTTGTTCGACCGCGATGCCGGCAATCCGAGCGAGACCCTGGGCGAGGAACCGGGCGTTCTCGTGGTCGCGCCCGAGGATTTTCGGCGAATCCTCTAGTGCCAGTAACCCGGCCGCGGCAAGCACGCCGATTTGGCGCATTCCCCCGCCGAGCATCTTGCGAGCTACGCGGGCTTTGCCGATGAAATCGTGCGAACCAAGTACGAGCGACCCGGCGGGCGCGCCGAGGCCTTTCGAAAGACAGAACATCACGGAATCGCACTTTCGCGACAGGTCGGCGACGGTGCGGCCCGTGGCGACTGCCGCGTTGAAAATCCGCGCCCCGTCGAGATGCACGCGCAGACCTGCATCGTGCGCTCGATCGCAAATTTCAGCGACTGCTTCCGCCGAGTACACCGAGCCTCCCGCCATATTGTGCGAGTTCTCGATGGTGATGAGGCTGGTCTGCGAGTAGTAGTAAATTTTCGGCCGCAAGCGGGGCTCAATCAGATCCCATGTGAGAATTCCGTCCGGCGCAAACACGGGGCGCGGAAAGCAGCCTGCGATTGCGGACATGGATGCCAGTTCGTAGTGATTTACGTGCGCGCGCTCTTCGCATATCACTTCTTCGCCGGGGCGCGTCCAGGTCTTGATAGCCAGCAGGTTGCCCATCGAGCCGCTGGGGACGAAGAGCGCGGCTTCGCGATCGAAAAGTTCGGCGGCGCGAGACTGCAGCCGATTGACAGTGGGATCTTCGCCGTAGACGTCGTCGCCGACTTCGGCCTCGGACATCGCGCGGCGCATTGAGAGTGTTGGCTTCGTGACGGTGTCGCTCCGTAGGTCAACGATTGAAATAGCGTTGTGGGATTTCCCCGCTCTCTTGGTGGCTTTTTCGTCGGACGGGGTCAGAGCTTGTTCGTACAAGTTTGGCTCCTAATACGCTCAGGCAGTAACAGCCTCGAGCAATGCTACGAAGACTTCATTCNNTGCGACGAAGACTTCATTCGAAACCGCGACGCGATCGGGTGCGAGACGCACGCGGCCATCTTCGACGATTAGGAGGCCTTGAGCGCGTAGCTCTTCGATGCGCTCCAGAACTGCGTTTCCCGATTGGCCTGCCAATTTAGCGGCATCAACGCCACCGAGCAGGCGGAGGCCGAGGAAAATTTCTTCTTCGCGCGCTTGCTGAGGCGTGACGATTTCGTTCTGCTCGGCCGGCAGTTGGCCGCGACTGATTGCCGAGACATAGCCGGCAGGATCGTGGCTATTGGCCCACCGGCGCGTGCCATCGAAGGAGTGTGCGCCGGCGCCGAGGCCGAGGTATGGCTCGCGGCGCCAGTATTTCAGATTGTGCCTCGATCGATATCCCGGTCGCGCCCAGTTCGAAATTTCGTAATGCTCGAAGCCTTCGGCGGCGAGTCTTTCGCAGGCGTGATCGTAGAACGATGCCATTTCGTCGTCTGACGGGAGAGCCCCGGCGCTGTAGCGTTTGCCGCCGGCGAGAGCCTCTTTGCCAAGGTGGCTGCCTTCGTCAATTTCCATCAGGTAAATTGAGACGTGGTCGGGTTTCGTGCACAGAAAATTATCGATCGAATCGTGCCAGGTAGCGGCGGTTTGATGCGGCATGCCTGCGATTAGATCGAGCGTGATGTTGCGGAATCCGGCGTCGCGCAGCGCGGCCACTGCGGCGAAGGTGTCTGCGCGGCGATGCATTCGGCCCGCAGCCTTGAGTTCGATGTCGTTGAAGGATTGAGCTCCGAGGCTGATGCGATTGAATCCCGCGGCGAGCCATTCCGTTGCTTTTTCGCGCGTGATGGTCTCCGGGTCGGCTTCCAGAGTGGCTTCTTTAATATCGCACTCGAAACGAGTCCGCAGCGAATCCATGATTTCTTTCAGGCTCGATGGAAGGAGTAGGCTTGGCGTCCCGCCGCCGATGTAAACCGTGTCGAACTTAGGCCATTTATCGCTGGCTCGAATTTCGATTTCCCGCGTGATGGCTGTCGCGTACGGCTTGTATAGATTCGGCGAGAAAACGCCGGTATGAAAATTGCAGTAGGTGCACTTCGTCTGGCAGAACGGCACCTGAATGTATAGGCCTGAGTTCATGTATGAATGTGATTGTACCGCACGGCTGCAGTTACGACGAGAGAGACGCCGCCACGATCGGCGCGGAACTACGCCGGATCAGGGACAATCTTGACGTGGAGCTCGCGATGGCGCGGGCCGTCGAACTCGGCGAAGAATATGACTTGCCACCGGCCGAGCGCGAGGCGGCCGTTCTCGATGAAAATGGTTTGCGAAGTTGCGGTCAGCGCGAGTTTGAGATTTGAGTCGGAGTTGCCTTCGGCATGCTTGAATTTCAGTCCTGACGGAACGATTCGGTCGAATGCTGCTTCCACGTCGGTTGCGACATCGGGATCGTAGCCCTCGTTGATCAAGACTCCGGCTGTCGTGTGCGGCACGTAGAGGTGGCAGACGCCATTACCTACCCCTGAGGCTGTGACGAGTTCCTGCACACGCGCGGTTACATTGATGAGTTGCGTTCGGCGTGACGAACGTACCTCGATCACGTGTTTGCTTGCGGTCGAAGCGCCGCGGGAATTCGGCATTGGTCGCGTTTTTCGGACGCCCGCTCGGCTAGTCCGCCAGGGCCGCGACCGAAGCGGCGCCGTAGAAACTGAACCACGGTTTCGCGGCAGCCAAGCGGTCGTTAACGTTCTTGATATTTTTGACGCCCTCGGTCGAGAGCCAATCTTCTAGCGCCTTGAGTCCTTGCTTGGCGTAAACCGGAATGCCCTCTTTCCATGTGGCCCGGCCGCAGAGCACGCCCGAAAAATTCGTGCCGGCTTCGGCAGTCAGCTCGAGCGTTTCCGCGAAAATGTCATTGCTGACGCCCGCCGATAGATAGATGAAGGGGTTTTTCGCGACGGAAGCGGCGCGGCGGAAGAGATCCTTGGCTTGGTCGCGCGTGTACGCGGATTCGCCCTTGCACGCGCGTGTGCCCGCCACGAAATTCATGTTTACCGGAACTTCGACCTTCAAGACATCCACGGCGTATTGGAGCTTCGAGAATTCTTCCATGCTCTTGGTGACGATTTCAGGCTTCTTTTTCGCGAATTCGATTCCCTTCTCGTCGCCATTTTCTTGGTAGCCGACGAATTCGAGGAAAAATGGCACGTCGGACGCGATGCATTCCGCGCCGATTCGCTCGACCCAGGCGTGCTTGATCTCGTTCGTCGCGGGCGGATCGAATGGTGTGTAGTAGAGGAGAATTTTGATGCAGTCGGCGCCGGCGGCCACCAGTCGGCGAACCGACCAGTCATCGAGGAGATCGGGCAAGCGGCCGGGGCGAGTGTTGTCGTAGCCGCTATTTTCGTAGGCCAGCAGAAGGCCGGCGTTTTTCGCGCGCNNCGTAGCCGCTATTTTCGTAGGCGAGGAGCAAACCTGCATTCTTTGCGCGCCCTTTGGCGGCCTGAAGGCCGTATTCAGGATCGAGGAGAATGGCGCTGGCGTAGGGAGTTAGTATGCGCACGACGGCGCCTTTGAATTCAGCCATCATTTCCGGTGTGACGGCATTTTTATCGATGCCTTTATCTTTTGCGATGGCGCTCTTGAGCGAGCCTCGCTGATCCATCGCGGCGGCGGCNNATCACGCCTCGCTCGTTGGACACGGCTTGCATACCTTTTCGCTTTCCGGCAGTGATCTTCATTGGACTTCCTCCCCAATCGAATTGCGCTTGTTTGAACGGCCGCATTTTAACATGCGGAACTCGCAGGCGCACAGGCTGATGCCGCACGTGCGCCAGATTTCTCGTGTAGCTATAGATACAGGATGTGATGTTCGGGAGACGATGCGGTGTGCTCGTAGAGTTCATCCAAAAGCTCTGTACCGAATGATGCGATGAATGGGAGTAGACAAAGACAGCGCTCCTGAAGCGCGCGCTGAGGAAAAAGTGAATCGAGGAGAATCTGCTCGTGACGCGCGAGAACGCCGGAACGAAGGCCTTCGGCGCTTCCCGCCTTGCGGCGCAATTTCGCGAATTGATAGAGCATCTTGCGTTCGGCGGTGCTGAGGGCGCCGAGAAGAGACTTGTCGAGACGCTCGAGTGGCTTCTCGAGACCTTTCAGCGCTTTTCNNGTTTTTGCAGCGTCTTTTCGTCCTGCTCAAATCTTCGAGCCAACCCCTTCGTCAGGCTTCCGGCTGCGAGTGTCGCGCCGAGCCGCTGGCGGCCTTGAAGAATGTCGGTCAGCGAGACGCCATATTTTTTCAAAAGCCGCGCGACATGCGAAGGTACGAGCGTGAAGCCCGGCCGCGGCAAAATCGCCGGCATGCGGTTCATGAGTTTTCCGTAGACCACTTCGACTTGCGCCATATACGCAATCTCGGCAGGGCCTCCGATGTACGCGACCGTCGGCAGTAGCGTGTCCTGGACGATGGCGCGAAGCAGAACATTCGGCGAGAAGAGTTCCGGAGTTTGATCGATCGCATGAAGAAGCTCGCCGGAAGAAACGGTGATGCTGCCCGCTGCAAACTTATCTCCAGCTGCGCGAATGGGCTCGCGCTTGCCGTCCACGTTCATGAACAGAAGAGTGGAGCGTCCGGTGACTTTGACTTGTGTGTGAAATCCCGCCTTTTCGAGAGCCTTGCCCCGCGCGCGCAACGCCTCACGAAGCGAGGCGTCTTCGTCAATCGCGCGGCGGAAAACAGGCGCCGCTATTCGATGAAGCCCGGGATCGAGCGGATCGAAAAGGATTACGCCGTATTTTGACAAGAGGCGCGCAAACAGTTTCCCAAAGGCTGAGCCAAAATTTTCGCCCAGCGTGTACGCCTCCCGGAGCGCGCGCTCGACCTCCTTAAGGCCAGGGCCTTCCAGGCGCTTCCCGGCTGCGTCGACAACTCCGTTTATTTCGGGGCCGAAGCGGATTGCGCCAACCTGGCGGCCTGCAGATTCCGGAGGTGTCTCGGCCTCGAAGCGCTCGAGCCCTTCTTTCGTGAGCCAGAAGGAGTGATTCACCTCGGCGAGATCGTGGTCTTCGGTCGCGAGCCAGAATACCGGGACTGCCTCAATCCCGCGCGCGGAGAGACGTTCCGCGGTTCGAATGGATTCGAGAGCTTTGTAAAAGGTGTATGCAGGACTGCCGAAAAGGCCAACCTGCTGGCCGGTGACAATGGCGACCGCTCCATTCGCGAGACGATCGAGATTCGCGTCGGTGGCTGGGCCTGACCCAAGCGTCCGATTCTGAACACGCAAAATCGCAACCACTTCGCTCCGCACCTGCGCATCGACCTTCACTTCTTTTGCTGACGCTATAACGCCTTCGAGATTGGGTTCGTGCCGGTAGAACTGCGCAACTCGCGAGAAATCATCTAGGAATGCGGAGAATAGCTTTGTCGTGCGGGGCAACTCGGCGAGACGCAGACAGTGAGACTCCATGTAGGATTTGGATGATACACGGCGCGAAAGGACGCAGCAATCGCGACTAACAGACCTGAGGACCAAGCGCCGTACCGAAAACGGACGACGGAGGACGGCCTAATTGCGGATCGGTGCCGCAATCGCGAGACCCGCGATCGCCTCCTCGATTTCCTTCTTGGCCGCGTTACCGGCCGGAAGCAGCGGAGGACGCGGAGGACCACCAACGTAGCCAAGACAGTCGAGAGCGTATTTCAAACCCGGAATTCCATTCTTCGAAACGAGGATATCGGACGGAGCCCGGAGCTTCTCTTGAATGCTCTTTGCGCGGGCCGCATCGCCTAAATTATGAGTCGCGAAAAGTTCGCAACAGAGATCGGGCAGCGCACACGCGACCGCCAGAATTGCCCCAGTCGCGCCCTTCTCTAATGAAGGCTCGAGCGTAGCTGCCGATCCGACGAGCACCTGAAATCGCGGTCCGCCCGCGGCAACAATCTCCGCGATGCGCGGCACGTTTCCTGAACTGTCTTTCAATCCGGTGATATTGGGATGATTCGCGACGCGCGCGACCAGCGGCGCTTCAACGGCGTAGCCAGTAAATATTGGAATCGAGTAAAGCAGAATCGGAATCTTCGACGCATCAGCAACACGCAGAAAGTGCTCCGCTTCAGCTTCAACGGTCATCAGCGGCTTGAAATAACTCGGCGTCCGTACGAGCGCGTAATCGTAGCCAAGCGCAGCGGCACGAGCCGTGTGCGCGATTGTTTCCGAAGTTGATTCGGCGCCGGTTCCCGCGATCAATACTTTCCCGGGCGCTGCGGCAGATTTCGCGGTCTCCCATATCCCATAAATTTCGTCCCACCGAAGCAGGACCGACTCGCCGGTAGAGCCATTCAAAACGTAACCGTGCAGAGGCGTCCGGTTGTAGCGCTCGACGTTAGCGCGAAGGCTCGCGTGATCAACCGAGCCGTCAGTGGCAAACGGAACAGTGAGCGGCGCAAAAATTCCTTGCAGCTTCATAGAGAGATTCTAGCCCGATCCATCCTTAATCCGCGCCCGTAGGTTGCGGAGACGGCCGAGCAGCCATGGCCGCCGCCGGCGTCTTCGTTCGATGGAGATCCTGCAGGGCCGCGATATCGGCGGATTCGACGGACATGGCAAGAATTCCGCGCGACGCAGCAATCGCGGCAGAGAGCGTGGTGATACAAGGCACGTTGTATCGCACTGCCGCGCGGCGGATGGATTTTTCGTCGTAGAAGGATTCGCGGCCAAGGGGCGTATTGATGACAAGGTCCACCTTGCCAGTTTTCACGAGGTCCACGATATTGGGCCGGCCTTCATTCACTTTGTAAACTGTTTCGACGGGAACGCCAGCGGCGGCAACCGCAGCCGCAGTGCCGCGTGTGGCGATCAGCTTCAACCCAGCGCGCGCCAAATCCTGCGCGAGAGTCGCGACGTGGCGCTTATCGTGGTCGTTCACGCTCAGAAAGACGACGCCCTTGCGCGGCAGTTTTTGCCCCGCCGCTAATTGCGCTTTGGCGAAAGCGAGCCCGTAATTGGACGAAATGCCCATGACTTCACCGGTTGAGCGCATCTCAGGCCCAAGGATCGTGTCCACGCCCCGAAATTTGTTGAACGGAAACACCGGCGACTTGACGGCGTAGTATCCGCGTGTCGCGAGCTCCGGAACGCCATTGGTTTGCACCAGCGGCAATTGCATGTCTTTCAGTTTGCGGCCCGTCATCAATCGCGCCGCAACTTTGGCAACCGGAACTCCAGTAGCCTTGCTGACATAAGGAAGTGTCCGAGAGGCGCGCGGATTTACTTCGAGCACATACACAACGTCGCGCTGAATCGCGTACTGCACGTTCATAACGCCGACGACATTCAGCGCGCGCGCGAGCTTGCCAGTGTAATCGCGGATGCGATCCAAAACCGAGGGCGATAGCGATACCGGCGGAAGAACACACGAGGAATCGCCGGAGTGGATACCCGCTTCCTCGATATGCTCCATGATCCCAGCGATGACCGCGTCCGTTCCGTCAGCTAGCGCGTCAACATCCACTTCAATCGCGTCTTCGAGAAACTGGTCAATCAAGATCGGGCGAAGCGTGCTGCCGCTTCCGGCCATCAGCGCGGCCTGCGCGACGTAATCCTCGACAGTCTTCAATTCGTAGGCAATCACCATGGCGCGCCCACCGAGCACGTAGCTCGGGCGCACAAGCACCGGCAATCCAACTTCCTGCGCCACGCGCTTGGCTTCATCGGGAGCGAGTGCCGTGCCATTTCGCGGCTGAGGAATTTGCAACTCGTCGAGAAGCCGCCCGAACCGCCGGCGATCCTCGGCAAGGTCGATTGATTCGGGCGCCGTCCCGATAATCGGCGCGCCATTGCGCTTCAAATCGAGAGCCAGATTGAGCGGCGTCTGTCCGCCGAACTGGACGATAACTCCGGTCGGCTTCTCGCGATCAATCACGGCCAGCACGTCTTCGAGCGTGAGCGGTTCAAAGTAGAGGCGGTCGGAGGTATCGTAGTCGGTCGAAACCGTCTCCGGATTGCAATTGACCATCACGGTCTCGTAGCCATCTTCTTTGAGCGCGAACGAAGCGTGGCAGCAGCAATAGTCAAACTCGATTCCCTGCCCAATGCGGTTCGGCCCGCTGCCGAGAATTACGATCTTCGGCCGGTCAACGGCGTCCGCTTCGTCTTCGTCCTCATACGTGGAGTAGAGATACGGAGTGAACGATTCGAATTCGGCAGCGCAAGTGTCCACACGTTTGAAAACCGGTTGAACGCCAAGCTTCTTACGCGCCTCGCGAACCGCGGATGCCGAAGTCTTCCAAAGCTGCGCCAGCATTTCATCGCTTGCGCCGGAGCGCTTGGCCTCGAGCAGGAGCTTATGCGTCACTTCAGCGAACGGCGTGCCTGCGATTTTTTGATCGAGTTTCGAAATCGCATCGAGATGACGAACGAACCACGGATCGATTTTCGTGAGACTCGCGATTTCATCCACGGTCATCCCGCGCTCGAGTGATTCGAAGAGCCAATGAATCCGGTCGGGGCCGGGCACCGCTAGCTTTTCTCGGAGCAGCGCAGTGGTTACTTCGGCAGGCGCGCGCCAAGCCGTGTGCGGCTCGAGCGAGCGAATCCCCTTGCAAAGCGCTTCGGGGAACGTGCGGCCAATGGCCATGACTTCGCCGACCGACTTCATCTGCGTGGTCAGCGTCTGATCGGAGCCGGGGAATTTCTCGAATTGCCACTTCGGAATTTTAACGACTACGTAATCGAGCGTCGGTTCGAAACAAGCAGGAGTCATGCGCGTGATGTCGTTCGGAATTTCGTCCAGCGTCATGCCAACGGCGAGCTTCGCCGCAATCTTCGCAATCGGAAAGCCCGTGGCCTTGCTCGCGAGAGCCGAGCTGCGTGAAACCCTCGGATTCATTTCGATTACTGTCATGCGGCCGGTGGAGGGCTCGATCGCAAATTGAATATTCGATCCGCCGGTTTCGACGCCGACTTCACGGATGATCGCGGCCGCCGCGTCGCGCATGCGCTGGTATTCCTTGTCGGTNNTCGAGCTCGAATTCCTTCCAGCCCAGAACCGATTCCTCGATCAGCGCTTCGTGGACTGGACTGGCGTCGAGAGCCCGTGAAATTGCGTCTATAAATTCTTCGTGATTGTAAGCGATGGAACCGCCGGTGCCGCCAAGCGTGAACGACGGGCGAATCACGACCGGATAACCGAGCTTGTCGGCAATCTTTATCGCGGCGACGGGATCATTCACCACCGCCGACTCTGGAACTTCAAGTCCGATTTTCCGGCAGGCGTCTTTGAAGAGCAGGCGATCCTCGGCAATCTTTATAGCCTGGAGCGACGCCCCGATCAGCTTGACGGAATATTTGTCAAGAATCCCCGCCTCGGCGAGCTCCACGGCGAGATTGAGACCCGTCTGTCCGCCGACGGTGGGCAGCAGCGCGTCAGGGCGTTCGCGCGCGATGATTTGCTCGAGATATTCTTTCGTGAGCGGCTCGATGTAAGTGCGGTCGGCGATTTCGGGATCCGTCATGATCGTCGCCGGATTCGAATTCACCAAAACGACTTCGTAGCCTTCGGATCGCAGCGCCTTGCACGCTTGCGTGCCCGAATAGTCGAACTCGCACGCCTGGCCGATAACGATCGGCCCGGAGCCGATAATCAAAATTCTCTTGATGTCCGTACGTTTCGGCATTTCGTTTTTGTGGCCGAGCTACATCGTGTCCCGCATCATCTCCGTGAATCGGTCGAAAAGGTAACGCGCGTCGTGCGGACCGGGCGACGCTTCCGGATGATATTGAACGCTGAAGAGCGGCAAAGAGCGGTGCCGGAAACCCTCATTCGTGTGATCGTTCAGATTGAGATGCGTGACTTCGATATCGCTCGACGGCAGCGATTCCGGATCAACGCAAAACCCGTGATTCTGCGCGGTGATTTCGATTTTGCCCGTCAGTAGATTTTTCACCGGATGATTCGAGCCATGATGTCCGAATTTTAGTTTGAACGTGCGGCCGCCAAGCGCCAGTCCGCAAAGTTGATGCCCTAGGCAAATTCCGAAGATGGGCACGCGGCCCACCAGCTTGCGAATATTTTCGATTGCGTAGCCGATCGGTTCGGGATCGCCGGGGCCGTTCGAAAGGAAGACGCCATTCGGTTTCAGCGCGAGAACATCCTCGTATGTCGTCCTCGCTGGTACCACCGTCACTTCGCAGCCGTGATCGACAAGCAGCCGCAGAATGTTTTGCTTGATTCCGTAATCGTAAGCAACGACGTGATAGCGATGCGTCGGAGTGGAACTTGACACGCCGGGCAAGCCCGAGCGCGCGCCGTCAATGTCGTACGTGTTGCGGGTCCACGAGTAGGGCTTCTCGCAGGTGACTCGACCGGCTAGCTCCCGGCCCACCATCGTGGGCAGCGCCCGAGCTTCCGAGATCAACTGGTCGCTCGGCGTGCCATCCGTCGCAATCACGCCACGCAACGCCCCGACTTTGCGCAAGTGCCGGACGAGTGCGCGTGTGTCCAAATCCCAGATGACCGGGATTCCATGGCGTTCGAGATAGCGCTGCGCGGTTTCGCGTGAGCGCCAGTTTGAAGCGAGCGCGGTGAAATCACGGACGATCAGCGCTTCAATGTAAGGTTTCGCGGATTCTTCGTCGTCGGAGTTGGTTCCAACGTTTCCGATGTGCGGGCAGGTGAGGCACACAGCCTGCCCGGAATAGCTTGGATCGGTGAATACTTCCTGATATCCAGTGAGGCTGGTATTAAAAACGACTTCGCCGCCGCGACGGGTGCGAGCGCCCGCCGCGAGGCCGTTAAAGACTCGCCCGTCCTCGAGCGCCAGTGTGGCGCGAGCTTCTAGAGACTGCGTCAGCTTTGCCTCCTCGTGCCTTCATTTCGGGCTGGCCTCCACGGCGGGGATAGTCCCGAAATGATCGACCGGCCAGTATGCGAACACGGCTTTGCCGTAAATAAACTCGCGCGGGACGGTGCCGAACATCCGCGAATCGTTGGAGCTATCGCGATGGTCCCCCATCACGAAGTAGCTGCCCTGCGGAATTCGCGTCGGCCCGTAGCTTGAGCCATCGAAAAACATCTGCGGCACGTACTCTTCGGTTATTTCTTTGCCGTTGATGAACAGGCGGCCGCGCCGCAGTTCGATCGATTCGCCCGGCAATCCGATCACGCGTTTGATAAACGATTTCGAATGGTCGAGAGGATACCAGAAAACGATGACGTCGCCGCGCCCAATCGGCTCGAAGCGGTAGACAAATTTATTGATGAAGATGCGCTCCTGATCGGATAGCAGTGGCGCCATGCTTGTGCCTTCCACCTTCACGGGCTGATAGAGGAAGACGATGATGACCATCGCGAGCGTCAAGGCCACGGCGAGGTCGCGAACCCATCCCCTTAATTCGCGCGGAAATGAAGGTGGGGGTTGGACCACCGGAATGCCTTCCGGCGTTATGGCCTCCGACGGTATCGCTTCAGAACCGAGATTCGTTTCGTCGTTCATCGTAAGTTGTTGTCTTTATAGCATGTGGCGCCGCGCACGCGCCATAGTTCAGAGCCGGTGAAATTTCCAAAAACATTGCCTCAAGAAACTGTTGAGCGTCCAAGAAGTGCTAGAAGCGGCCACCCACAGTATGACGGTCACTAAACCGCCGTGGTTGCTCGTATCGCGCCAATTGAATTGCGCTCATTCCGAAAGGGCGTAACGGAGAATCGCGAGAGCCGAGACGACCGCCGTCTCAGTTCGAAGGATTCCCTCGCCGAGCGAGGTCTCGAAATAGCCGGCCGTTCGCGCCAGTCCGATTTCGCCGTCGGTCCATCCTCCCTCGGGCCCGATCGCCACCGAAATGTATTTGCTGAGACAGCCCATTTGCACGCTGCGGATTGGCCGCGCGTCCAGACGCTCCGAGAAAATGAACTGGCAGCCGGCGCGCGAATTCGCGAACGCGTTTTCAGGCCGCATGACCGGAAATAATGCGGGCGGCTTCAGTTGCCGGGATTGCTGCGCGGACTCCCGAAGAATTTTTCCCCATCGCTCGGAGCGCTTCTCGGCGGCGCTAATCAGCCGTTTCTCACTGCGTGCTCCGGCGAGAGGAACGATTTCCGCCACGCCGAGTTCCGTTGCCTTTTCCAGGCACCATTCGAAGCGGTCGAATTTGACGAGTGAGAGGAGGAGTTCGATCTTCAGCACCGGCTCGCGGGCTGGGAGCGGTTCGACCAGAGCGAACTCGATGCGATTGTCGCCGCGCTTTGAGAGCGCCACGCGCTCGATTTTGGCGAGCCAGACGCGCTGGCCGTCGCTGAGCTCGTAGAGCTGGCCAAGCTCGGCGCGAAGGACACGGCCGAGATGTTCAGCGGCGTCACCGTGAAGATTGGCAGAGTTCGATTCGAAGCGATCGACGAAGAAACGGCGGCGCATGGTTGGGATTGTAACGCGAGGAGGAGGAAACAGCTGAAGACAAAGGATGCAGAGGAGGCAAAGGATGGAAAGGAGGCAGAGGACGAAACCAGAGCCAATGGCGGGCGCGCAACACGAATGGGCAATTCATTGCCAAACATCCATGGCGGACTTCCGTCGCGGCGGACTGCGCCCCTACAAAACCGTGCTACTTGCTCAGGTAACCCGGCATTCGGGATTTTATCCGAAGATATCTTTTACTTTATCGAAGAAGCTGGAGGAGCGGTCGGCGGGCTTGTTTTCGACTTTCATGGTCTGGCCAAGTTGTTCGAGCGCGCGGCGCTGGTCGCGAGACAACTTCGACGGAATCACGACACGTATGTTGATGTAGAGATCGCCGCGGCCTCCGTGCGGATTCGCGAACCCTTTGCCTTTTTGCCGGAAAATCTGGCCGGACTGCGTGCTCTCGGGAATTTCGAAGTCGGCTTCGCCCTGCAGCGTGGGAATCTTGATCTTCCCGCCCAGCGCGGCCTGAGGAAAGCTGACAGGAATCGTACAGTAAAGATCAGCGCCGCGACGCTCGAAGAACGGATGCTCCTTAACTTCGAGGAAAATATAGAGATCTCCGGCGGGACCTCCATTCGTACCGGGCTCGCCCTGGCCAGACATGCGCAGGCGCGTGCCGGAATCCACTCCGGCGGGCACGCCGACTTCGAGCGTGCGTTCGCGTTCGATGCGCGCCTGGCCGCGGCAGGTTTCGCAAGCCTCGCGGATCACCTGACCCGCGCCCTGGCACGCGGGGCAAGTGCGCGTGATCGAAAAGAATCCCTGCTGGTAAGCCATCTGGCCGCGACCGCCGCAAGTCTTGCAAGCAGCCATGCCGCTGCCGGGTTTGGCGCCAGTCCCCTTGCAGGATTCGCAATTTTCGCGGCGCACGAGGCGGATCTTCGTGCTTACGCCGGTGGCAGCATCCTCAAAACTAAGCGACATGTCGTAGCGCAGATCGGCGCCACGCTGGCCGCGGGCGGCGCCGCGCGCCCGGCGGCCGCTGCCGCCAAAGGCCTGGTCGAAGCCGAAGAGATCACCGAGAATGTCGTGGAATTCCTCGAAGATTACGGAGTTGAAGCCGCCGCCCTCGAATCCTCGGCCGGCGAGTCCAGCATGTCCGAAGCGGTCGTACACCGGACGCTTCTGCGGATCGGAAAGGACGCTATAGGCCTCCGAGGCCATGCGGAAATTGATCTCGGCTTCCTCTTTATTTTCGGGATTGCGGTCGGGATGCCATTTGAGCGCGGCTTTGCGATAGGCAGACTTAATCTGGTCGGCGGAAGCGTCGCGCTCGACGCCGAGAACCACGTAAAAGTCAGACTGCGTATCGGACGCCATGGTGCCCTTTCAGAAAAGCAAAGCTGACGGCGCCTAGTGTTCGCGCTTGGAGGCGTGCGCGGACTTCGGCTCCGGCGCGCTGGCCACGCGGACCATCGCCGGCCGCAGCACGCGATCGTGAAACNNATAGCCGGGCTGCATTTCGCTGATGACGGTGCCGTCGGAGTGCTCGGACGTCTCCACGCTCTCGATGGCGTGGTGAATATGCGGATTAAATTCCTGGCCCACCGATTCAATTCGCGAAAGACCCTGCTTCGCAAGCGCCTCCCACAGCTGGCGGCGGATCAGTTCGAAACCCTTGCGATATTCGGCGGTGGCGGAATCGTTCTGGCCGGCGAGCGCGCGGTCGAACGTGTCAAGCACCGGAAGAATGTGCTCGACCAGCGACTCAACGCCGCGATGGCGATCCTGCTGACGCTCCCTCTCAACGCGCTTCCGGTAGTTTTCAAAATCCGCCTGACGGCGGACGAGCGTGTTCATCAGCTCCTGCTTTTCGGCGAGGAGCTTCGAGAGCTCATCGGGAGCGGACTCGGCGCCTGCTTCAGCGTGGCGCTCGGCTGCGCGTTCCTGCGCCGAATCCTCGTCGCGAGAAATAGGAGTCGGTTTTCGATCTTTGTCTTTGTGGTCGCTCAAGGGTTTTTCGGTTCGTCAGAGTTTTCGGAGAAAAACTGTGCCATGAAAGCAACGGCGGTGATCACGCGCTCATAGTGCATGCGCATGGGCGCCAGAATTCCGAGCGCTCCCACCTGGTCCTTATTGGAATACGATGCGGAGACGAGCGCCAGATGTTTTCCCGCGTTCGACATCTTGTCGAGGCCGAGCTCGACGTGCACCGGCTCGGGCGCCTCGATGCAACCGCTGAGGAGGGCGATAAGGCGGTCCTTCTCCTCGATGGCTTCGAGCAGTTCCCGCAACTGTTCCTGATTGGTGAATTCGACGGCGGAGGCCATTTGCGCGGCGCCTTCGACGTAAATTCGCCGCTCGGTGCTTTCGCCGAGAACGGTGGGATCGCAGAGCATCAGCGCGTCGCCGGCGATGCGGCCATATTGCTCACGATCGCGCTCGACTTGGGCGCGAAGATCAGCACGCATAGCCGCGAGCGTCCAGCCGACGTAATGGCGGTTGAGGTGGGTGGCGATGCGGTCGAGATCTTCCTGGCTGAAAGCGCGCTCGGGATGAATCACCTTGTCGCGAGTGACGCCGCCCGTGGTGACGAGCACGACGAGCACGCGGCGATCCGGAACGAGCAGAAATCGCACATGTTCGACGACGCTGCTCGCCAGCGGCGGCGAAATAAAAATTCCCAACCCACGCGAAACCGCGGCGAGGACATGGCTCGCGCGCTCCATCACCGCTTCTGGCGTCTGCGCCGCGGCGAGTTCGCGGCGAATCCACTGGCGGTCTTCGGGGCTTGCGGTAGCCTGCGCGGTGACCTGCTCGACGAAGAACCGGTACGCCGCAGCGGTGGGAACGCGGCCGGCGGATGTGTGCGGCTGGTACAGATAGCCCTCTCCCTCGAGATCGGCCATTACATTGCGAACCGTCGCGGAGCTCAGCGGCTCGACGTGGCGGTGCGCGACGCTGCGCGAAGAAACGGGCTCGCCCGTCTCGATATACTCGCGGACCACATCGGTCAGAATCTGCTGGTGCCGCTTCTGTTGCAGGACTGTAGGGCTCATGGATTCCTATGAATCATTCCCAAAATAAAATTCTAAACGGCGCGGGGAGCGGCGTCAACTTCGCTGCGAACGAAAACGCGCGGGGAAGGAACATCATTGCAGGCACTACACGGGCACCTCCCGGCGCCCGCGGCCCAAAAACAGCACCGGGCACAACCCCTTCGGATTGCGCCCGGTTCAGATCGAACGAGATAATGAAAAAACTATTCAGGTACCGCGGTCGCTTCCGGCATCTGGAGCTTGGCTTTTGCCAGTGCACGAACGATGTTGGTTTCCACCGTCTGTTCGGTCGTGTTGCGCACCGTGGCCAGCTCGCTCACGAGAAGATACTTCGCGCGTTCGAGCATCTTTTTTTCGCGGAAGGAGAGCGGCTTGGTCCTGCTGAGGGCAACGAGACCCTTCAGCACGGCGGCAACTTCCATCAGCGAACCTGTGCGCATGCGGTCCGAATTTTCTTTGAAGCGGTGTTTCCAATCGTGATGAGATGCTGAGCGGCCCTTTTCAAGATAGGAAAGAACTGCGCCGGCTTGGGTTGAGCGGATAATGGGTCGCAACCCCACGCTTTCGATATTCGCCTGAGGCACCATCACCTTCAAGCCACTCGAAAGAATCCGCAACATGTAAAAGCGTTCTGATCTGCCGTTCACATTGCCAAAACTAATCTGTTCGATAAGCCCCACACCATGGTTCGGATACACGACTTNNGTCTGAGTTCCTCCCCCGAACTGCGTCTTCAAATCTTAGGCTTATGCGAGCGACGGCGTCAAGCTAATCCCATCAAATCGTACAGGATCAAAGTTGGCGGAATAGGGTGTTTTTGGGGCAGTTTGGCAGGGCGATTGCCCTATAATCGGGCACGTGCTGACGCTCGCCCTCGATACTTCCTCGCCTGCCGGAAGCCTGGCGGTGTTGCGCGACGAAAAAGTGATCGGGACCGTTTCGACCTGGACCGACGAGATTTATTCTTCGCGTATGTTTCGCCACCTCGAATTCCTCTTGAAGGAGCTCTCGCTGCGCCTTGAAGAATTCGATCTTTTCGCGGTGGCGGCAGGTCCGGGCTCGTTCACAGGGCTGCGAGTGGGACTGGCGGCGGTGAAAGGCTGGGCGGAGGTTTACGGCAAGCCAATCGCGGCAGTTAGCGGGCTCGAAGCTGTGGCGACGCAATCGCATTCGGGATTGTCGCTGGTAGTACCGGTCCTCGATGCCCATCGCGGACAAGTTTATTTTGGAAGATATCGGCGAACGGCCGAACCTGGTGAAAACCGATTGGCACTCGAGGGCGAAGAGTGCGTTATGACGCCGGAAGAGTTCATCGAGTCGTTGCACGCGCAAGGTGGTGGCTCCGACTACGCAATCGCGACTCCCGCGCCCGCGCTGATTTCCGGGGCGGTGTCTCGATATGAGACGGCGCATGCCGCAGGCGGGCGGATTCGAGTAGACGAAGTATCGGCCGTGCTCGCGCCGTATGTCGGACGACTCGGCTGTCTGCGCGCGCAACGCGGCGAGGTGGTGGATTCGCTCACTCTCGACGCGAACTACGTCCGGCGCACGGACGCAGAGCTCCACTGGAAGGCGCCGAAGGAATCTTGAGCATTCGCCCGATCGAGACGCACGACTTGCCTTTCATCATGGCGATACAGTCCGCGTGTCCGGAAATCGCGCAGTGGACCAAGCCGGATTATGCGCGCGTGGTGGAAGGCGACATGACTGGATGGGTCGCCGAGGAGAAAGGCGAAGCCGCCGGGTTCATCGTGGCACGCCGCGTCGCGGGCGATCTGGAAATACTGAATTTTGCGGTGCGGCCGGACGCCAGGAACCGCGGGACCGGCGCGGCGCTCCTTCGAGCGTCACTCGATTGGGGCGCAACGTTTCAGGGCGAAAAAGCCTTTCTCGAGGTTCGCGCTTCCAATCTCGCTGCGCTGCGATTTTACGAACACAATGGATTTGAGGTAACCGGGCGCCGGCCGCGCTACTATTCGGCGCCGATCGAGGACGCGCTGGTCCTGACCGCGCGGCTTGCATCGTCTTGAACTCGGAGAGCGGCCAGTCCGCGGGCATTGCTGCTAGGATAGTGGCGTGAAATCCTTCGACGTTGCCATCATCGGCGGCGGCGTGATCGGCGCATCGATTGCGTTCGAGCTTGCCGGCGCGAAACTTCGCGTGGCCGTGCTCGATCGCCAGCAGCCCGGCCGTGAAGCGTCGTGGGCGGCGGCGGGGATGCTGTCACCCGCGCCGGATTCAGCGCGAGATTATCCCCTAGCGCCGCTGGGGCTCGAAAGCCTGAAACTGTATCCCGAATTTGTGGCGGCGATCGAAGACGGATCCGGGCAATCAACCGGATATGCGCGCGAAGGAACGCTGGAGATTTTTTCGACGCCGAGCGGCGAGGCGGATCGCGACCGCCGGGTCGCCGAGTGCCGGCGATTGGGGGTGGCCGCTGAGCCAGTGACGCTCGATACCGCGCGGCAATGGGAGCCCGCACTCGGTCCGGCCGCGCGCGCCGCTGCGTGGCTTTGTGAAGAGGGCACGGCCGAACCGCGGTCATTGATGAGCGCGGTGTTGGCGGCGGCGCAGAGCAGGGGCGCAGAGTTCCGCAGCGATTGCGGCGTCACAGGGTTGATTCGCGAGCACGATCGGTGCACGGGAGTAATCGCAGCCGGCGGCGAGATCTTCGCGGGTCACGTGGTCGTCGCGGCCGGATGCTTTTCGCACGAGATCGCACCGGAGGACGAGTGGCTCGCGCGGAATGCGCCCACGCGGCCGGTCCGAGGGCAAATGATGGCGTTGCGTCCGGATGGCGCGAGCTTGCGGCGCGTGCTGCGATCCGACAAAGGCTACCTGGTGCCCCGCCGGGACGGGAGGATCGTCGCAGGCAGCACTTCGGAAGAGGCGGGATTCCAACGGCGCGTGACGCCCGCGGGAATGCGCAAAATATTCGAGGCCGCGCTCGAGTTGTTACCGGGGCTCGCTGGCGCAGAAGTGCTTGAAATCTGGTCGGGGCTGCGACCGGGGACGCCGGACGATCTTCCTATTCTCGGACCGACTGACATTGACGGCCTGCTGATCGCCACCGGCCACTACCGCAACGGAATCCTGCTAGCGCCGGTCACGGCCAAGCTCGTTCGAGAGTGGATTACTGGCGCGCGCGGCGGGTTTGATGCGTCGGCATACTCGCCGCTGCGGTTCGCCAATCCGAAGCCGAAAACGCAGAGTGCCCACTAGAACGTACGTGAGACCTCATCGTTTCTCNNTTGCGGCACGACTGAAGTCGTGCCCTGACAAACAAATGAAGTTGTAGCACGGGTTCGTTAGCGAACGATTGCACTCCGCTGATTACTAACGGAGCCCTCAGAAAATTAAAATGGGATTTTGGTGCGCGTGGGTTCGCGGTTCGACGGACCCGGGAGCGTGGATGCTTGCCCGGGAGCAGTGAACTGCACCTTATCCGCCTCGAGAAAAATTGATCGGTCAATCACGGCTTCGATAGTCGAGCCGCGCGGCAGTTCCGCATCCGGGCCGCGGGACAGCAGCACCGCGCCAAGCCCGGCGGCAGCTCCAATTCCTGCGCCGATTCCGGCGCCTCGGGCGCCTCCCGCAATTCCTCCGATGCCCGCACCGGCGGCGGTTGATTTGATCACCGTGCCCGCATCGGAAGCCTTGTCGGTATCGCCCACCACTTTTCCTTCGTTGTTCACGGTCTCACCGCCGCCCGTCCCGGCGCTGTTCGGCATGGCGTTGAGGTCCACCATGTAGGAATTCGGCAGAATCATTGTGGTCAACCGTACGCGCAGTTCACCGCGACCCTTCACGCGGCCGGGGCGCTTGGCTTCCATGATTTCGCCCTGCACGTAGGAACCGGCGGGAATCAGAATCTTGTCGTTTTGCACGATGGGAAAAAGCGTTTCGAGATAAATCGGATCGCCGGGCTGCGCGTTTCGAGTGGTGATGGCGTTGTGCAGGACGAGCGGCAGCCGCGTGCCGACGGGTACGATGATGGGCGCGCTCGCTGGGGTCGCGGGAGTCGACGTACTCGGGGAGCTCGGCGAAGCTGGCGCGGTGTTTGCAACTGGCGCGGCGGCGGTCGGCGCGGGCTGCGACGCAGGCGGCGCGCTCGTCTGCGCAGTGGCCGTCGGCGAAGCCGCTGGCGGAGGCGTGGTTTGCGGCCCGATTTGCTGCGCATTCGCTCGCGCACCGAGCACGAATAAACCACACATCAGAAGAACGTGGGAAACGCTGCGCATCGCCTTGCCTCCTCGCGGTAATGCCATTGCGCGATTCGATGCTTCACGGGAAGGGACGGATGCCCGCAGTATACCGCGCAACCATCAGCGCGCCAGCGATTTGTGGCTCATGTTCACATTCGGCGAAGTTTGCATCCCACCGCCCGCAGAGCGTACGCTTGAACGCATCGAGGAGGATTATTAAATGGCCAAGCTGGCGCTGGTTTACGGGATGCGACTATTTCCAGCTGAGGACGTCGCGCAAGTGCAGGAAGCGACGCTGACGCTGAAAGATGGGCGGAAAGCGCACGTCACAATGCACATCATCGAAGGAAGCAAGGAAGAAATTCAGAACACGCTGGGGCAATCGATCGACGCGTTCTTTGAAATGTACCCGGAGATTTAATCTTCCAAGGGGGAGCGCGCTCGCGCTGCGCGGCGCGATTCGCTAGCGATTGCCGAAGGTCTCGGGATCGAAATCGGGCGAGCCGGGCGCGGGCATGCCTGCGGAAACCAGCACGACGCTTTGGCCGGTCAACTCGAATCGCTTGCGGCATTTGCGGCAGGCGACCATTTCATCCACGCGCACCATGTAGGAACGCGCCGCGGCGAAACGTTTTTTATCTTCTTCACCGGCGCCGCGCGGCAATTCATTTTTCTTGGTGCGCACGATCCAGCGAATCGGATAGGCGTCTTCCTTATGGCAGCTTGGGCAAACCAACTGCAGCGATTTCGTGTCTTGCTTCTCGATGTAGAACTGGCGTTCGTCCATCAGCGCGCTCCGGCGGTCTGCCCACTCACTTGGTCGATTGTAACAAACTCCATGCCTTGATCGCGCCATCGCGGCAGCCAATATTCGAGCGCCGCAATCGTGTGGCTGCGATCGGAATTCATCACGCGGTGATCGCCGTCATGCAGCAGGACAATATCGCCTCCNNCGCGGCAGCCAATGTTCGAGCGCTGC
Source organism: Acidobacteriota bacterium (assembly GCA_003152355.1). Classification (GTDB taxonomy): domain Bacteria; phylum Acidobacteriota; class Terriglobia; order Acidiferrales; family UBA7541; genus Palsa-147. The sequence goes on from PMAA01000239.1 coordinate 46,704, forward strand.
GACCACGTGTGCACGGTCGCCGCCTAGCGCGCGATGATCGCCGTCGTGAAGCAGAACGATATCGCCCGCGCGGCGGTCGGCCGCGGCCGAATTATCGGCGGTACGCAACCGTCCGAGTCTCGCGATGAGTTGCGCTGCCGGCTGCGGCTTCCAGTCGTAACACGTGAGCGACCACATGGCCACGCCCGCAAGGCCCGCGCGACGCACCGCTCCGCGTAGCTGCGGGCCGCGAAATCCGTAGGGCGGCCGCATCCAGCGCGGGGTCTGCGCCTGCGTTGCGGCCCCAACTGCTTCCTGGCAGCGCGCGAGTTCCTCGGCGATGCGTCGCGAAGAAATCCACGCGAGCGATGGATGCGAATCAGTGTGATTGCCGATGGCGTGCCCGCGCGC
>PMAA01000064.1 GCA_003152355.1 Acidobacteriota bacterium
GCGCGAAGAATGTGATCTATTTATTCAAGCCATGCGCGCCATCGCGGAAGAAGCCGAAAAAAATCCCGAGCTCGTCAAGACCGCCCCGCACTCCACCCGCGTCGGCCGCCTCGACGAAGTCGCCGCCGCCCGCAAGCCCATCCTCCGCTGGAAGCCCTGACACACGATTAGCCGCGAAAAGAACCACCGCGACGCCAGCGCCGGGCGACAGTCCCCGATGACAAGAAAAGCAACCACTGCAACACGTGTCGCGTGACAAAAAACCGCAACTGATATTCTCGAATGAACTTTTAGCCAAGGCGGCTAATCGCATGCCGGCGCTCGCCGAAAAAAAACATATTAGATTTCAGAGGGCCCAATGAGCCAAAGGTCGAACCGAATACTTAGCAGCGCGGTTCGTTGGGTGCTGGTTGTCGTCGCAGCCACAATTATCGGCGGCATCATCACCGGCGCCATATCGTCGCATCTGATTTCCACGAGATTCGGGTCGCCCGGAAAACCCATCCACACTCAGGCGCCGCCGATTCAGCAGAAATGGCGATTCGCAACATCCGGATCTGTCAGCGCCGCTCTCGCCCTCGGCGATGACGGCACGATCTACGCCGCCAGTGAAGACGGTTTCGTCTACGCCCTCGACTCCGCCGGCAACTTGAAATGGAAATTCAACGCCGGACGCGTGCGGATAGCTCCCGTCCTCGGAGCGGACGACACGATCTACGTCACCAACGAGGACCAACTCATCTTCGCCATCAATCGCGATGGTACGCAGCGTTGGTCGAACGGCGGCGGACCCAATGCGGATAAAGGAATGGGCTCGATAGCTCCCTCCATCGACCAAAATCATCTCTACACTCCCTGGCGCGGCCAGCTTCGCGCCGTTCGATTGACCAATGGAACATTCGATTGGCCCACAGGCTACGGCTTCGAGCGAAATGGTTCCGTCATCGTTCTTCCCAATGGACTCGTCGTGTATGACGGACGTGGAAGAATGGATGCCGCCGATTCAACGGGAAGAACGCAATGGGAATATCCAGTCATGAATCCTCCGGTGACCGTGGACATGATCACCCGAAACCACGGATACATTCCGGACGGAAATTTCTGGCTCGAATCGCCGATGGCCGTGGGAGACGACGGCACCATCTACGCCTGCGTCCCGGACTCCCGCTTCGTTGCAATTTCATCGGAAGGGCGCTTCAAGTGGGAATTCAAGACGAAAATCCACACAGTGAACTCCGCCTCGCCGGTGATCGCTACCGACGGAACAATTTATTTCGGCAGCCACGACGGCATTCTCTACGCTCTGCGTCCAGACGGAAACCTAAAATGGTCGTTTGATGCCGCGGGCGGCCCGATTTCGGCAGCGCCAGTTCTCGCGCAAGACGAAACAATCTATTTTGTGAATGACACCGCGCTCATGGCCATGTCTCCCGACGGCAAATTACTCGCGCAATTTCCCGTGGACGCGCGCGCTTTCTCTTCCCCCACTCTCGCCCCTGATGGATCCCTCTATGTCGCCTGGCAGGAAGGCAACATTATCGCGTTCGCCGGAACGCACGGCGGCCTGCTAAATAATGCCTGGCCGAAATTCCAGGCCGGCTCCGCCAACAGCGGCCGCGCCCGCTCCTTCTGAGCCGAACTAGATTTGCGGTCGTCATTTGCGCTGTTTGCGCGCCGATCCGATCCGGGCCGAGTAAGCGCCAACCTTCACCGTTATCATTCCGAGGAGGACCCGGCGAGAATCCGACGAGGAATCTCTCTTCGTTATTCTAGGCGTTCGCGATGGCGACGCTACATTGTTCGAGCCGTGCCCGCGCACCCTCGGCCGATTAGAAGGCCAAATAAGTAACAGTTTGAGCTCCTTCAGGGGGTCGGAGCTTCAGCTCCGACATAACAGCGCCCTAACCTCACGGCTTTACAGCTTGTGAAAAAAAGGATAAGCGCTGTCATCCCGAGTCCGCCGCGGTGGACGAGGGATCCCTCTTGATCGGTGGGAGCCACCGCATTCATGCGGGGGAGGAGCGCTTCAGCGCTCCGAAAAGATTCGCGCTACAAGTCTCTGCGGCTTCAGCCGCGGATGCGCTACGTCTGTCAGGGCACGACTGGCCGCTGAGGATACTCTGGCACTCCCAGCACGTTGTCCGGCAGCAGTCCGAGTGACGCATGGACTCGAGTCGTAGCTTCTTGTAGCATCCGCAAATGAAGAAAACGAACTCCGCCAATCGCAGATCTGCCGCGAAACCCAAAGGCAACGCCGCTCCGAAGAACGTTGATGAATATATCGCTGGCATCCCGGATCCAGCCCGCCGCACCCTAAATAAAATGCGCGCGGCGATCCGTTCCGCTGTGCCACCGGAGGCGACCGAGACCATCAGTTACGGGATTCCCGCAATCAGGAACAAAGCAGTGCTGGTTTGGTTCGCGGCATTTCCGAATCACTGCAGCCTTTTCCCCACCGCAGCCGTGATCGAAAAGTTCAAAAACGAACTGAAGAGCTACTCCACATCCAAAGGCACCATCCACTTCCCCACAAACAAGCCACTCCCGATTGCGCTAATAAAAAAGCTAATGAAGGCTCGAGTGGCGCAGATCGAAAGCAAGACACAGCGCTAGCCGGGTTGCTCTGAGGAACTACTTCTTTCTGTCGGATTCGATTTTTTCCGGGGTATGTACACGCGAGGCAGAAGCTTGGGGAGGTGCGGCCGCGTCGGCAGGCGCCGCTGTCACGGGAACATTGACTGCACGGCCGTCGGAGCTGGCGCGCGCCGCTTCGGCTGCCTTCGGCGCTTCGGTCGCGGGCATCGGGACCAGCGCGCCCTCTGCTTCCTTCAGGAAGACAAGCCGGTGATCGTCCGCATCCCAGTCAATCGCGAGAACGTCGCCGAGCGCAATTTGTTCCGTGGCCAGCAGGCTCGCCATCGGATAAACAAGATAGCGTTCGATCGCGCGCTTCAAATGACGCGCGCCGTATTTCAGATCCGTTCCCTCTTTTAGCAGAAACTCGCGCGCTGTGGGAGTCACGCGGAATAGAAATCTTCCCCGAGCGGTTTCAAGCACTCGCTGCTGCACCATTCCAAGCTCGATCTCGAGAATCTGCTCGAGTTGCTCGGCGCGCAACGGATGGAACACGATCACCTTATCAATCCGGTTCATGAACTCGGGCGCGAATTTTCTCTTCGCCGCCTCGGACGCCGTCTTCTCCACCTTTTCATCCAACCGGTTTTGCGTGTCAGCGCGATGTTGCGGACCAAATCCCATGCTCCCGTTCATCAGTTCTGTGATCTCGACGCCGCCGAGGTTTGACGTCATGAAAATCATCGTCTGGGAAAGATCAACGCGGCGATTGTCGCCGAGCGTCAGCGTGGCCTTGTCAAGAATTCCGAGGAGCAATTGCCACAGCGAGTCGGACGCTTTCTCGATTTCGTCGAATAGCAGAAAGCTGATTTTCAGTTTGTCGGTGTGAAACTGCGCCAGCGCTTCCTGGGTAATCAGCGGATGAGTCTCGCGATGGCCGAGGTACCCCGGAGGCGAACCAATCAGTTTTGCGATTTCATGGGAATGCTGGAATTCGGCGCAATCCACTTTGATCACCGCACGAGGATCGCCGAAAAGATTTTCCGCCGTCGCTTCCACCACGCGCGTCTTTCCCGCTCCGGTGGGTCCGAGAAAAAGCAGATTGCCGACGGGCCGGCCCGGTGAATTCAAACCAGCGCGAAAAACCTGGTACATATCAACCACAGCCTGGACGGCTTCGACCTGGCCTACAATTTTCCGCCGCAGTCCCGCCTCAAAATCGCGAGATTCATGGCTGCGTTGCGTCGGATCGAGATGTTGTGCCCGCGTTGCCACCACCGTGCTCCCTACCGGAAATTGCGGCTTGGGCCAATGGCCCTCGGCCGCGTCCGTTCAAGCTGGTCGAGCTTTGTATCGAGAGTCGAGCGGAGAAGCCTTAATTGTGTTGCCAATTCCCGGCTCAATTCTTCATGCCCTACAGACAACAACGGCGGAGGTAAGTCCGCCAAGTCCAGATTCATAATTCGCAATGCCTGAATCAAAGTCTGTACGTAGGGTGAACGGATGTCAAACAGTTCCACGCGGGCATTTATCCTTTCACGCAACGCCGCCCAATCCAGTTCCAGTGTGGGATATTCGCGCGAAACGCTGCGCATCACGTCGTCCGTGATCCGCGGCCGCTCGCCGAGCGTCGCCAGGTGAATCTGCTCGATTTTTCCACGGCGGCGCACGTTGTGCACCAGGTAGTAGACATTTCCTTTGCGCCGCACAAACGCCACAGCCGTCTCCGTTCCACCTCAATGCGCCGTAGTGTATGCAGCGTGCACTACACCGTCAATGGTACGATGCGCGGAGTTATTACTAGCCGCCCGAGGTCGCGCCACGCCACCTGTAGCGCCGCACCGACTTTCGTGCGGCAATTCCAAGTACAAACGCGCAAAATCTCGCTGGACGTTCGGCGACTCTGCCGTCGGGAGGGATATTCTAAACTCATGTCCTGGGATGCCATCTATCGTTTGGTGAAACGAATTCCACGCGGGCGCGTGACAACGTACGGAGAAATCGCTCGCGTACTCAAAGTTCGCGGCGGCGCGCGCGTGGTGGGCTATGCCATGGCGGGATCGCCATCCGGCCAGGGAATTCCCTGGCACCGCGTGGTCGGCGCCGGCGGAAAGCTGATCATCCGTGAGCCGCACGGCTCTCTCCAACGGCGCTTGCTCGAAAGCGAAGGAGTCGAGATCTTGGGCATGCGCATCAATTACAAGTTGTACGGCTGGCCGCCCGTTCGCAAAGGCGTTCGGAAGCGCGTTCGGCGGCCGGCTAAAATCCCGCGGCGAACTTGATTGCTTCGCGCGGCGCGTTCGCTCCACGGACACGTCTGTGGTATAGAAGATGTTCTGAATTTGCAGGCCGTTTCTTCGCCTGACCCGAAACCGCGAGCGGAATTCTTCAATCCTGTCGCGCGATACGAACTCAGGAGTGCGGTGAGCGAACCGGTTATCCGAGTCGAAAATCTGCGCAAGAGTTACGGCACCGTCGCCGCATTGCGCGGCGTGAGCTTTGAAGTGCAGGCCGGCGAAGTATTCGGCTTGCTCGGCCCGAATGGCGCCGGAAAAACTTCGACGATTGAAATTCTCGAGGGATTGCGCACGCCCGACGCGGGAGTCGCCACTGTTGCCGGCCTCGATCCGCAAACGGCGGGACTCGAATTCAAGCAGGAAGTCGGCGCCGTGCTTCAGTCCACTTCGTTGCCGGACAAACTTCGAGTGAGCGAAGCGCTCGCATTGTTCACAGGCTTCTATCGCCGCCGCGCGGATCCCGAACTCTTGCTTCGCCGCTTTCAACTCGAAGAAAAGCGCCAGGCATTTTACAGCCAGCTTTCCGGCGGCCAGAAGCAGCGCCTCGCTCTGGCGCTCGCGCTGGTAAACAATCCGACTGTTCTCTTCCTCGACGAGCCGACGGCGGGGCTCGATCCTCAAGTGCGCCGCGAAATTTACGACATCATCGAGGAATTGAAACAGGAGAAGAAGACGATTCTCCTTACCACGCATTACATCGAAGAAGCCGAGCGCCTCTGCGACCGCGTGGCCATCGTTGATTCCGGAAAGATCATCGCGCAGGGAACTCCACGCGAATTGAAGCATCGTTCGGCCGGAACGACGCGAATCGAAGTGCGCCTCGCAAAGCAAGTGTCCGACGGAATTCTGAACGGACTGGAAGGCGTCTCGGATTCGCGGGAATTCGAAGGAGTGTACGTGCTGCACTCGACGCGGCCGCCGCAAACCATCGTCGCATTGGTGAAATTGCTCGAAGCTGAAAATAACGAGCTGCAAAGTCTCGAAATGTTTTCGCCGTCGCTGGAGGATGTCTTTCTCGAACTGACCGGCCGAAGGCTTCGCGAATGAGTGCGTAGGAGCGCGCGCGGTGAAAAATACCTGGAGTCTCACGAAAATTCGGATTCTGCTGGCGCTGCGGAATAAGACGTTTATGTTCTTCGGCCTCATCATGCCGCTGGCATTTCTGTTTTTCTTTGTGCTCATCTTCGGCCACGGGCAAACGGGCTGGATCGCATACATTCTGGGCGCGGTGCTGACGATCACGGTGATGGGAAGCTTCTGGGGCCTGAGCGTTCAATTGGTCATGTTCCGCGAGCAGGGAATCTTGCGGCGATTCCGGCTTGCGCCTGTCGGCGCCGGCGCGCTGCTGGCGTCGAGCATTTTCGCAAACTATGTTTTGATCCTTCCAGCGGTCGCGGCGGAAATTCTGATCTGCCGCGCGGCGTTTCATATGGTCTCCTGGGGAAATCTGTGGGCGGTGTTTGCGCTGGTCTCGGTTGGCGCCGCGACGTTTTCCTCGTTCGGCCTGATTGTTGCCAGCGTGACGAACACGATGCAAGAAACGCAGGTCATTAACAATCTCCTGTGGTCGGCATTTCTTTTTCTCTCGGGCGCGACGGTTCCGCTTGCCGTGTTCCCTGTCTGGATTCAGAAAGTCGCGCTCTTTTCGCCGGCGACGTATCTCGCGATGGGACTCGAAGCGTCCACCACCGGATATATCGGGGGCCGCGAACTTCTCGAAGAATTAATCGCGCTGGCCGTCGGGCTGGTTGTCGCGTTTGAAGTTTCGCGGCAATTGTTCCGATGGGAACCCGAAGCGAAAGTTCCCGGCAAAGCGAAGCTTTGGGTCGTAGCGGCTCTGGTTCCCTTTCTTCTTTTTGGCGCGTACGAAAGCGCGTTCGGGCATCAACTCGCCCGCATCCAGCAGCACTTTCAGATGCTCGATCGTCAAAGCTCGAGCGGACAGAAACGGTAAACGATCGCGCATTCGCGATACAAATATTTTCAACAGACCAGGAGGATGGAATGGAACGCAAGGCATCGGCAATTTGGAAAGGATCGCTGCGCGAAGGCGCGGGCTCGATTTCAACCGATAGCGGCATTCTCAAGAACACTCCGTATTCGTTTACCACTCGATTCGAAAATGCGCCGGGCACAAATCCCGAAGAGCTGATCGCGGCGGCGCACGCTGGATGCTTTACCATGGCGCTCTCGGGGCAGCTTGCTGCGGCGAAATTAACGGCGGACCAAATCGCGACGACCGCAACGCTGACGCTTGAGAAACTCGACGCAGGCTGGACAATTTCCAAAATTCACCTCGACGTTTCGGCGCGAGTGCCCGGCGCCTCCGCCGAAGCATTTCAGACCGCCGCCGCATCGGCTGAGAAAAATTGTCCAGTGTCGCGCTTGCTCAAAGCCGAAATCACAATGACTGCGAAACTAGAAAACGGATGAGAACTCTCCAAGCGGTCGCCGGCATCGCCATTCTCTTCATCGTCATGCTCGACGCGTTCGAGACCGTCGTCTTGCCGCGCCGCGCCACCCGCCGCATCCGCCTGGCGCGCATCTTTTATCGCATGACGTGGCGGCCGTGGCGCGCCATCGGTCGAACGCTGCACAGGCCGAAGACGCGCGAATCTTTCTTCGCCTACTACGGCCCGTCGTCCCTTCTTATGCTGATATCGGTCTGGGCGGTCGGACTGATCGCCGGATTTGCGTTTCTGTTGCTCGCGTCCGGCCCTCCGGCGAGTTCGTTCCCCGGCAATTTCAATTTTCTCTCGGCGCTGTACATGAGCGGCACGAATTTCTTTACGCTCGGGCTCGACGACGTAATTCCCCGAGCGGGCTGGAGCCGGTTCTTGAGCGTTGCCGAGGCCGGCGTCGGCTTCGGATTTCTTGCTGCGCTCATCGGATATCTTCCGGTTATTTACCAGGCATTTTCGCGACGAGAAGTCGCCGTAGTGCTTCTGGACGCGCGTGCGGGATCGCCGCCAACTGCCGCGGAACTCCTGCGCCGCCACGCGTATCCGCAGGGAATGGAATCGCTCAAAGAGCTCTTCCACGAATGGGAGCGCTCGGCCGCGGACATTCTCGAAAGCCACATTTCCTATCCTGTATTGCCGTATTACCGCTCGCAGCACGACAATGAATCCTGGCTCGCCGCGCTGACGGCCATCCTCGATTCCTGCGCGCTCATGATTGCAAGCGTTGACGGGGCTTGCACGAAGCAGGCGCAATTGACTTTTGCCACGACGCGCCACACCGTCGTGGATCTCGCGCAAATTTTCAAGTCCAAGCCGCAGGCGCCGAAGCACGATCGATTGCCCGCCGCAGATTTGCGCCGCATCCGGGAAATTCTCATTCAGTCCGGGCTAAAAATTTCCGCTGGGCCCGCCGAAGACAAGAAGCTGAACGAATTGCGGCTAATGTATGAGCCATACATTTACGCGCTTTCCGAATTTCTCGCCATCAGCCTGCCGCCATGGATTCACGCGGAGGCGATCGCCGACAATTGGCGCACCAGCGCCTGGGGACGCATCTCGGGCGGATTGCGCGACTCCCCCACGTCGCCGTTCGACGACCACGATTGAGCGNNGCGATCGCCATGACGCTGATGGTGTTCAATATGAAGGTGCCCGAAATCCCCGCAGGCTCGGTCGGCTGGGAACTGTCGCGAAAGCTCTTTGGCATGTGGCACGAGTTTATGATCTACGCGATCAGTTTCGTCGTGCTGGGAATTTATTGGGTTGGCCATCACAATCACTTTCACTGGGTCCGAAAAACGGATCGGAAGTCGCTGTGGATCAATCTGGCGTTCCTTTTCACGGTTACGCTGATTCCCTTCTCGACGATACTTGTTGGTAGGTACCCCGAGCAGCGCGACGCCATAATTTTTTACGGAGTGAACCTCGCGCTGGTGGGCTTGTTGCTGTACGTTCACCTTTCGTATGCGACGGGCGCAGGGCACCTGGTTGACCCCGCAATGCATCCGGGCATGATTCGACTGGCGAAAAGACTTGTTCTGACGGGCCCGGCTGCGTGCCTCGTCGCGATCATCGTGGCATTTTTCCATCCCGGTGTTGCCACCTTGCTGTACTTGCTGGTGCCTATTTTTTATGTTTTCTTGCCCGGAGTGGACCGGCGTCTTTCGGGATACGCGCGCGGTGAGGATTGAATCGCGCGCGCCCACGGCTGCCTCTCGGGCGGCCGGTGCGAAAATTTTGCATCCGGCATCCTTGACGAACATCCATAACGACAAACTATTGCGCGAGGAAAGATTCAAATGCCAACGAAACTGGAAGACCTCGAACGAACGATGCGAGGCGAATCGCCGATGCCGCCGATCGCGCACCTTGTTGGATTTCGGCTCACGAGCGTGAAGCGAGGCGAAGTGGTTGTCGAGTTCGATGCTGACCCTTCGCGCCATGCCAATCCGATGGGGACGTTGCACGGCGGAGTGCTGTGCGATATCGCCGACGCCGCGATGGGCATGTCGTATGCGTCGACGCTCGAAGAGGACGAGTCGTTCACCACGCTTGAATTGAAAATCAATTTTCTTAGACCGGTTTGGAATGATCGATTGATTGCCTCCGGGCGCGTGATACAGCGAGGCAAAACGGTCGGGCTGGTGGAGTGCACGGTTACGAATTCCAAGGGAGATCGCGTGGCGTTTGCGACTAGCACTTGCCTGACTCTGCGCGGCGACATGGCGCGAGGGCGGTGACACGGTAATTTGCCGTCTTTGTGAGGCGGCTGGGACCTGGAGGCAGGAGCCTCCGGGGTCTGAAGTCTTGAATTTAGTGAGTTGCGATTTTGTGTCGCGATGTTGGGGTTGGCTCCTTTGTTTTCAATCATTTGGGCCCTTTATTTCTCGCGGGGTGTGTCTAGATATTTTTTCAATTGGCTGGCGCTTGTGAGTGACGGCGATGCGACGTATTGGGTCGACGTACTTGCCGGCCTTGTTGATTCGAGCATGAGCGATAACCGCGCGGATCACGGTGTCACCGGTGACTGCCACGCTTGCGGCGCCTTCGATCAAGCTTTCCAAAGCCGACCGGAGGTTGCGGCGGCGGCGCTCCCAAAGGCCGATGGCGTGAGCGTGGCGGTAGACGGTTCGCCGATCGCCGACCTGGTGCTCCTCCGCGATATCGCCAGCGCTGCGCCAGTGAAGGAACTCCTCCTCGATGTCAGCGCGATCACTATAGCTGCAAATTACACAGTGGGCCTTGTGATGGTTCAGGCTGACCCGGCGAGGGCCAGCCACCGGTGCGGAAGCAGCGCCTTGCCGATTTTTATTTTTAGTGTTCATAAAAGTTGATTAAGGCTAGCGCAAATTTTGATTTTCGTCAGTCCACATACTTTTTTCTTGGCGGGGTAAACGGATGTGCATCAGCGGGATAGGAGTCTCCGTATTTATTCATTTTGGCCTACCTACCGTAAGTGGGCCGGGCGATTGGCTAATGAGTGGAATTTTTGGGAAATTGGTTGCGAGACTGGGTCGCAAAACGCCGATATTTCAAATTTGAAATTTGAGATTTCAAAGAAAGAGAAGGGCCGACACGTCGTGCAATTTTAAATTCGAGATTTCTGAGAGTGGGATTGCACGCACGACTGTGCTTGAGATGAAATTCGACGGGACGAATGCAGATTCTTCAGGACATCCTCGCCAAATGTCCTTCAGAATGACAACGTGAGCCGGCGGGGTTCTGGATTGCAAGATCAAGGTGCAGAATGCGCCGCCAAAAACGGCCACGAAACGTCCCATCTGAGCCCGGAGGCCCCTGCCTCCGGGCATTCCTCGCCACCGCGCGAAAACCGTTCCCGCAGTACGCCGGCGGGACGCCGGCGGTACGAGGCAGCTCTGGGTTTAGCGCGGCTTGCCGTTGAGAGGGACTGTTACGCTGACTACGGTGCCATTCGTGTCGGAAGTTATTTCGAGGTGGGCGCCTAGCTCGTTGACTCGCTCGCGTATTCCTAACAGGCCGATGCCGGCTTCGGCGCCCGTTTTTTGGGAGCGGTTGAGCAGGTCTTGAGGCATTCCACGGCCGTGATCCCTGATTTGGAGAGAAACCTCGGCGTCGTCGATAGCGAAATGGATTTCCGCGCTTGAACTTCCGGAATGACGGTGGATGTTGGTGAGCGATTCCTGCAAGACGCGGAAGAGAGTGAGTTCGACGGCGTCGGGCAGACGATCCATCTTGGGCGGCAACTCGATCGAGACATCGATGCCACTGCGTTTCGCGAAGCCCTCGACGTACCATTTCGCGGCCGCCGCGAGACCAAGTTCGTCGAGGGCGGGCGGATGCAGGAGATGGGACAGCGTGCGTGTCTCGACGATGGAACGCTCGAGCAAGTCGTCGATTTCCGTAAAGACGGCGTCGGCGCCGTTTCCTCCGGAATTTCTGAGCGCGAGGAGATTCATCTTGATGGCGACGAGATACTGACCGAGACTGTCGTGAAGCTCGCGCGAAAGCCGGCGGTGCTCGTCGTCCTGCAAACGAATTAAACGTGCCGAGAGATCTCGAAGCGCGATGGTGCGTTGCCGGAGCGCCTCTTCCGTTTGCTTCAGTTCGCTGATGTCGAAGCCGATGCCGTGAAGAAACCAGGGGCGGCCATCCGGCCTGCGCACCATTTTGACTTCGCACTGAAACCAAACCACCCGGCCGTCGCGCGCCATAACACGATATGCGGATTTCAAAGGACTGCCGGTGAGGCACATCGCGGCGGCGTCCGAACTCCAACGCTGCTTGTCCTCGGGATGAATTTGGCCGTACCAGCGAATGGGATCTTCGAGCCATTCGGCTTGGGAAAATCCCAGCGCGGATTCAATTTGCGGGCTGACATACACTTCGCTGATGCCGCGTTCGAGGTAGGCGATGAAGACAACGGCCGGAACTTGCTCCACCAAGACGCGATACATGTTGTCGTGATGGGGTAGAGCTTCGTCGGGTTTGACGCTTTTCTGGCCGTCGCTCGCGGAATCGACTGCGGCCGGCGAAAATGCGGCATCATTCAAAAAAACGGACGCTAATTCGCTGAGAATGGCTTCGGCGGAGGCGGGGTTGGGGTGCTCGTCGGTCACAGGACTGACGAGCCGGGACGCGCCGTCGGGCCTCGCATTATCGCGGCTTCTAGGCATCGTTGTTGGGAACCCGCAATGCGCGAGGACCTCTAGACTGAACTGGTATCTCCTCGCCCCAGGACAAGTATAGACTTAGAAAACTCGCGAATCGATTCCTAGCAAGTTCAGGCGCGCCGGTCCAGCAATAAGCGAGCGCCGTACGGGTGCAACAGCGTAGCTTGGCGCCGATGAAAATTCCGCCCAGGCTAAGATACAACTTTTAACTGGAAGGACTAGCCACTATTCGCAACAAAATCTTCAAAGGAGCGGATGGCCTTCGCGCCGGCTGGCGCCTGCTGATTTATTTTGCGCTCGTTTTCGCGCTGGGATACGCGGCGAGCAAAATTTCTGACGCCGCACTGCACGGGCGGCAGCCGGACGACAGTAGGGCGATAGTTGGAATCGTTACGTTTCTGGTGGGCGTGTGCGTGATCCTGCTCGCGGCGTGGATCATGGCGAAAATTGAGAGGCGAAGCATTGCAGAGTATGGCTTGCCGTGGCGGCGCGCGTTTTGTGGAAAGTTCTGGATCGCGGGGGCATTCGGCTTCCTTTCGCTAACGCTGATACTTGTGGTGTTACGGCTCG
>PMAA01000012.1 GCA_003152355.1 Acidobacteriota bacterium
CTGGTGGTGACGGAGTTTGCGCTGTCGCTGGTGCTGATGGTGGCCGCGGGCCTGCTGCTGCGCAGTTTTTGGGATTTGTACAAGGCGCCGCTGGGATTCAATCCGCAGCATGTGATGTCGGTTCAGTTGTGGCTGCCGAGCCCCAACGATCCGAAGACGGACATTTATGGAACGGCTGCTCAGGAGGCAGTGTTTGCGCGCGAATTGCTGCGGCGCAGCCGGTTGCTGCCGGGAGTGCAGGAGGCGGCGCTGGGAGGGGAGCCGTCGGTTCCGCTGCACCACGACGGCAACCGGAGCGCGCTGATCGTGGAAGGACGCCAGACACAGACCAAGCAGACTCCCTTGGTGGAGCGGTCGCAAGTTACGCCGGAATATTTTCATTTGCTGGAGATTCCGGCGCTGCGGGGCCGTCTGTTCAACGACGGCGACGACGAGAATGCGCCGCTGGTCGCCGTGATCAACCAGGCGATGGCCGAGACTTACTGGCGGGGCGAGGATCCTCTTGGGAAGCGGCTGAGGCTTGGCGGTGGGAGGGCCGGGGTTGGCCAACGTGCGAGCAAGACCTGGATCACGATTGTGGGGGTGATCGCGGATGCTCGAACCGAGTCGCTGGCGATCGCGAGCGTTCCGCAAATCTATCTGAGCCTGTACCAGGAGACCCCCAAGGAGCTGGCCATCTTTCTGCGTGGAGACCTGAATGCGAGTGCGATACCGGAAGAGGTGCGCGCGATGGTGCAGTCAGTGAATCCGGAACTACCGGTTTACGGGGCGCAGACGCTGAACGATGCGGTGACGGCGTCGCTGGAGCAGAGACGATTCTCGATGGATATTGTGGCGGCCTTCGCGGTAACGGCGTTGCTCCTGGCGGCGCTGGGAATTTACGGAGTGATCTCGTTCATCGTGAGCGAGCGCACGCGGGACATCGGCATTCGCCTGGCGCTGGGGGCGCAGAGGGGGAAGATCATGGGGATGATTCTGCGCCAGGGACTGGGGCTGGCGACGGCCGGCGCAGCGCTGGGACTGGTGGGATCGGTGATCGTGTCGCACCTGATGGCGGGGCTGCTGTTTGGCGTGAGCCCCACGGATCTGCTGACGTTCGCGGGGGTCACCCTGGTGCTGACCGCGGTGGCGCTTGCGGCCTGTTATATCCCCGCGCGGCGGGCAATGCGTGTCGACCCGATGATCGCACTGAGATACGAGTAGTTCTTCGAAGTCTTAAATCCGAAGCTTCCCTCTGTCATTAGAGGTGAAGGTGCGGGAATTGTCGAGGCGATCGGACCGGGAGTCACCAGCGTCAAGGTAGGCGATCGCGTTACGATCCCATTTCGAACATGGGCGGATTGGACTCGAAAACTAGCGCCGAACCTACGGACGTAGCCAACGCAAAGGGGTCACCCATAGACTTCGGTCCAGCTTCGGTCCAATTCAAGAGGTTGATTGCACCGCGTGAGTCCGCGTAAGCGACACCAGATGTGGCACTTGTGTGATTTTGCCTGCTTTCTTGAGGAGCAAGTGCTCTCCCACCAGCCAATCGGCTCTAGTCTCTGTTTCTTATGGCCTCCCTATCACTCTTCGTTGCGGGCCGAATGGCCAACCCTCTCTGGACTTGTCTTGAAACCTGTCGTCTGATTATGGCGTTTAGAATTTCGTGAAAATCGGAGGGTGTCGTGTCTTCTGAGAAGGCGCTGACCGTTACTCGTGTGGAGCTGTACCGACGCGTCTGGAGCACGCCTATGCGGACGCTTGCGAAAGAGTTCGGGCTTACAGATCTTGAGCTAGCGAGGATTTGCGAGAAACACCAGATCCCTCGCCCGCAAGTGGGCCATTGGGTTCGCGTCGAGAGAGGCTACGACCCGGAACAAACTCCCTTGCCCGACATTGAAGACGCGAAGCTCGATCTCGTCAACATTGCGGTCCGCGAAAAGCCGCTTGACGCTCTCGCGCAAGATCTCGATCCAAAGGCTCGAGCGATGTTGGTGCCAGCGCCGATCGCGGTTCAGACTGACCGATCAATTTCTCATCCGCTGGTTCTCCGGACCAAGAAACTGCTCGCACATCCCAGAAAAGATGAGCGGGGTTTGTTGCTCCCGAGAGAGGGCAAGCCCTTGTCGCACATAAGAGTCTCCGAGCCCGCACTTTCGAGATCGTTGGGAATTCTCGACGCGCTATTTCGCGCACTAGATGAGCGGAATATCGCGATAACGTGGGGCAATGGCGACGACGATAATCTCTCAATCACGGTATTCGACGAAGCCGTGACATTTTCAATATCGGAATTCGTACAACGAGTGCCACACACGCTGACCGCAGACGAAGAGGCCAAGCGGAAAAAGGGGCTCTATGTATATCCTCCCCAGTGGGATTACAAACTAACAGGGCAATTGAAAATAGCCATTAACGAGCTCCCGTACGACAGCAAGATCCGGCATACATGGTCGGACGGCGCTATCCAGCGGCTAGAGAATTGCCTCGGAGCATTAGTGGCTGGGCTTCACATCGCGGCCCTGGCTCTAAAGAAGCAACGCGAAGAACATCTGCGGTGGGAGCTTGAGTGGGAGGGAAGGAAGAAACGAGCGGAAGCGGAGCGGAGACGACAAGCCGAATTCGACCGCAAAGCCAAAGTCATTTCTGAAGCTGCTGATGCTTGGCAAGCGAGCAACCGCATCCGTGATTTCGCGATGGCGCTCTCTAAGGCAGGTGAAAGCCAGGAGCGTTGGAAAGATCAAGGCCGCGATATCCGGCGCCTCGCAAAATGGGCCAGAGGTTATGCGCAGAGATTAGATCCGATCAATCGGATCGGAGAAACCGTGGCGGAATTCAAGGATTTGCAGGAATCAGAATAAAGAGGGGACGCGAGACTCGGTCCGGGACGTTAGCCCGCGAATTTGTCGGTTGCCGCGACGAGGGCGCGGCTGTTCGGTGGATCGAAGGCGCTATGGCCGCTATCTGGTGTAATGATGAGGTCGGCCTCGGGCCAAGCATGATGAAGCGCCCAGGCACTTTCCATCGGACACACGACGTCGTAACGACCCTGCACGATCACTCCCGGAATGTGGCGAATCCGCGAAATATTTTCGAGCAACTGGGCATCAGTCTTCATGAAACCTCTGTTCACGAAATAATGGGCCTCGATGCGCGCTAAGGCCAGGGCGAACTCGACCTCTTCGAAGTGTGCAGTGAAGTCGGCGTCCGGCAAGAGCTTGGAAGTCGTGCCTTCCCATCCGCTCCAGATCTTTGCCGCTGCGAGGCGCACGGCTGGGTCTTCGCTCGTCAGTCGGCGGTAGTAGGCCGAAAGTAGATCGCTGCGCTCCGCTTCGGGAATGTAAGAGAGGTATGGTTCCCAGGCGTCCGGATACAGGACTGACGCGCCACGCTGGTAAAACCAATCGATTTCTTGCTTGCGCAGCAGAAAGATCCCGCGGAGGACGAGTTCTGTGACGCGGTCGGGATGCGTCTCGGAGTAAGCGAGCGCGAGAGTAGAACCCCACGAGCCTCCAAACACCTGCCAGCGATCAATGCCCAAGTGCTCACGAATCTTCTCGATGTCAGAAACAAGATCCCAGGTGGTGTTAGCTTCCAAGGATGCGTAGGGTGTGCTCTTTCCGCAGCCGCGCTGGTCGAAGTTGACGATGCGGTATTTACCGGGGTGGAAAAAGCGGCGTTGCTTGGGTTCGGAGCCGCCTCCCGGACCGCCGTGCAGAAACACGACCGCTTTGCCCGAGGGATTGCCGCTTTCCTCGAAATGGATTTCGTGGACAGGCGAGACCCGTAGCCGATCCGTGTTATATGGTTCAAGCTCAGGATAGAGCCAAGTGACTGAGTCCTTCATCACGGATTCGAGAACTCGATGGTCGGGCATGCTGAGCAGTATACATAGCTCAGTGAAGTAAATAGCAGGACGGAGGTCCCCTTTTGAATCAGGGTCTGAGATCGCAAAGGTGAACCGCGGAAGTAATTATTCCCGCTGATCTAGAATTGGACGGTTCGGTATCTCCAGGAGTCGACCTTTGGCTCAGATTGGCCGTCAATATTTATTGAACGAAGAAATAGAAAAGGCCCGACCCTCTTGGAGAGCCGGGCCTTCGTGTGTTTTTCGTCCGAGATCGGGTCCAACTGGAAAGGGTGAGAGCGTCCGGTTTTTCGGTTATGTGACGCCGGATCAGCGAGATATGGGATTCACCTACTCGGCTGTTAACCGAAGGGTTGCTAGTTCGAATCTAGCCTGGGGAGCCAACCTTCTCAATTAGTTAGCAATCTGGCGTCGGATGTGGATTCTGCGACTTTGCCCAATTTTGTGTAGCCCGTTTTGTTCCGCTATTTGGCACCGTGAAGACATCCTCGCGCTCGCCAACTTTGCTCCTGCGGTGCTGCAAACAACCTCGCAATCCTCGAGTGCGAGCATGGCGAGCCGCGCCCGGCGAAGCGAGGTCGAGTTAATCGACGTATAACGTATAAAGACCGTTCGATTAACTCATTGGATGGCAGCCGTTACAAAACGCAGCAAATGCAGCCGGTATCATCTCCGATAGGTAACGACGATTCCTTGAGGTCAATAGTTCATGCCCCGAATCCTTGATCGTCAACAATTCGGTGCGTGCCGGTATCAGCGTCAGCGCTGCCGTCAGCTCTTCATTTGTGCCGAAGACGTCACGGGTGCCATGGACGAACAATGCTGGAGTGTGAAGGGCTGGGAAGTGAGTGGTCCGTAATTCGAATGGTCGTTTGGGAGGGTGAAGTGGATATGACAGGAGCAGCAACGCATCGACCAGGGTTGCATCGGAGGCCGCCAATATTGATGCTTGCCTGCCGCCGTAAGAATGTCCGCCTAAGAGACACGACCCGAGACTTTTAGCCTCATTGCGTTGATTGCGCTTCGCAATCCCTCCTGATCGCGTTCAGCGCTGCCGCGAGGCGGTGGCCCGTTAGGTCGAGATACACGGAACGGAAGATCGCACCGAAGGACCGTCATTCCGGACTCGGAGAAACTCGTTGCCAACGCAGTGAGAAGCGGGGACTGGCAGTTCGAGCCAGCACCGTGAGTAATGACGAGACCATCGCCCGAGGCATTAGCTGGAATGTGAAAATAACCTCGCACTGGACCTTCTCGATGACGATCTGCAAACGGTAGAATTTCAGTCTTGTTCACGG
>PMAA01000228.1 GCA_003152355.1 Acidobacteriota bacterium
AGTCAATGCGGCCTGGAGTAAGGTTACACAGCGGGGAAAAGTGATACACCTTCCGTCATCGGGGCAGACGCGCTTCAGCTCTCTTACCCGGGAGAGCGTTCCTAAGGGACATAGGTCACAGCAGGCCAGAGCCGAGCGGAGCAGGTAACTGCATGTACGCGTCGATGTGAACCTTCCCAGCGGCCAAGTTCACGTCCCAGGAACCCAAATCTGCCGTGTGTCGATCCATGCATGGTTTGGGGCCGCCGTAGCAAGGCATCCATTTTCGCAAAAGTCAGTAATCGGTTCGGTCGCACGCGGCACGCCCACGCGATCTCGTATGGATCAGTGCAACTTCGCGTACTCGGCTTTGGCTTGCTTGAGGATGGGGATGTTCGGATCGGCGTTCGTCCAGGTCGTGAAGAACTCTGCGTAGGCTTTGCGGCTCTTCTCTCGATCTGCCTGCGCGGAATAAGCACGCGCGAGGCCAAGTTGGGCGAGAGGCGCATACACTTGCCACCAGCCCGCGCCGCGATCATCGAGGAGCATCCGGAACTGCGCGGCGGCCTTAGCCGGCTCGTTTGATGCCAAGTAGGCCTGCCCGAGACGATATGGAACGTCCAGCGTGTGTCGGTACAGTTCGGGCTGGGCCAGCAAATCGGCGGCTTCCGAGGGATGTCCTTGCTGGCGATCCATGATCGAATGAATCAGCGGCAGATGAACTTTCTGTTCGATGGTGTTTTCGGGAGCAATGTGGTTGAGTTTCGCCGCCAGTGCTTCCGCGCGGGAGAAATCGCCGGCGTCTGCGAATGCTTCGGCACATCGCCACAGCTCGGTAGCGCTGTCGGTGTCCCCCGCGACGGAATGGCGACAGAGGCTGAGAGCCAAACCGTAGTTTCCGAGTAATGATTCGAGCTGGGCGCGCGCAGCCAGATCGTCCGCGGCGTCTTGCGCCTGGCCGGCGCGTGTCTCGAGGTTCACCTCGGCTTCGTTGAGCGAGCGAAACTTCTTCATGTCTCCGCGAAGATAGGCGAACTGCATCTGCAATTGGAGCCAGCCCGTATCATCGGGCGCAGCCTCCCGGGCAATCCGGTCCATCGCGGCGGTATCGTTCTGGATGAAGGCGATACGGTAGAGCATGTCCGTCTGATAGGAGAAGAGAGAGCCTTTCTGCTGCCATTGATTGATGATTGCCTTGGCCTCGTCAAACCGGCCAAGCGACATCAGCGCTTGGCTCTTATTGGAGTAGACGAAGGCGGAGGGTTCCGGGGAATGGTCGATGGTCCAGTTGAATTCCTGCAGCGCCTCTTGCTGTCGCCCCAGCAGGGCGTAGTTGATTCCCAATAAATTCGCCGCATTGACGCTGCGCGGATACACTTGCTGATACAACGCGAGTACGGCATTTTCCTTCTCGAGGTTTCCCGTTATGTTCCAGTAGTAAGTGGCGGTAACCAGAAAATTCTCCTCTTGCGTAAGGCGTTTATCTTTTAGTTCAAATGCACGCGCGAAATTCTTCCGCGAAGCCTCCTCGTCGCCGGTTCCGTGATAGGAGCTGCCGAGCATCACGTAAGCAGAACAGAACTGCGGGTCCAGCTCGACTGCCCGTTCAAAGAAGGGAACGGACTCACCGATCTTCCCCGAACGATTCCGCGTCAGGCCCGTCCGGTACGCTTGCAACGCCTCGAGGGAGCTCGTGGTGGCAAGATCAAGCGGCGCATTGTACTTTTGCAGAGAACTGAGGTTTTCGCCCAATTGCCGCCGCAACTGCGAGGCCGCTTTTCCCAAGGCGGCCACGACTTTGTCTTTGTTGTCTGTTTCCTGCTGCTGCCGCGCGACGGGTTTTCCGCCCTGCGCATCGATCGCTTCCAGAGTAATCAGGTAGTAGCTCCCGATAGCGTCGATCTCGGGGACTACGACGGCCTTCAAACCCTGCCGTTTGCAGATTTCGATACCGAGTTCCTTCGTCACACGCTCATCGGGTTCATGGCGCATCGAGCGCAACGTTTGGCGGACCGCCGCTTCCGGCAGGAGGCTCAGGAAAGGCGACTCGGCGAGCTTGACTTCGAGCGCCCTATCGAGATTGTCGAAGACGGGGTCGCCTGTCTTGTTGACGAAGCTTGCCAGCAGGATCACGTCTGTATCGTTCAGTACAGGCCGCGCGATTAAAGCCCGCCACCCGGCAATGGCCGCAATAACGATGAGCAAGGTTGCGACACCCAGAAGGACAGCCAAGCGGCGCTGCTTCCGCGGCGTTGGGGTTGGCTCGGACGATGGAATAGGTGCGGCGTTTTCTTCGACCGCTGCTGATGCAGGCACGTCTCCGTTTTCGACCTGAGCGATGAAGCGGTAGCCACGCCGAGGAAGAGTCTCGATGTAGCGGGGTTCCTCGGCTGAATCGCCCAGTGCGTCGCGCAGCTTCTTGATGGCGCTGTTCAGACCGGTATCGAAGTCAACGAAAGTGTCCGCAGCCCAGAGCTTGTGACGGAGTTCCTCGCGTGTGACCACGTCACCTGGATGTTCCAGTAAGAGCGCAAGCAGCTGGAAAGGTTGGTCCTGAAGCTTTAGGCGGATGCCGTGCTTGCGCAACTCGCCCGAACGCAAGTCCACCTCGAAGGCGCTGAAGCGAGCCGTGCGGGTTCGGGCGGTGACTGCCATAGCAAGGTTTCGAAAATCGCGGCAGTCTACCACCAAAGACTCGGCGGAAGAAATAGCGGCCGGACCGCGGACGAGGTTGCTGCAACTCCCCTGAATTCAAAGAGCTGCGCAATCAGAAATAAAACACTAATAAACCATATACTCACCATTGCGCTTCAAAGCCACTTCGCGGCAATTTGGGTGGGGAGAAGTCCACGAGCGAAGTAATTCTCGAGGAATTCTGCTGAACTTTACAAGCAGTCCAGGAAAAGGTGAAACATGGAAAATTCACGCACCCTCGGGCGATCTAGATCAATCAGGCGCGTGAGGTTTCATCTGGGAACCGTTGCACTGTTTATCGTCGCGCTGATCGGCGTTTGGGGGTGCGGAGGCGGCACGAGTCAGTCAGTCAACAATCAGTCCCCGACACCAACGATCACCACAGTCTCGCCGAACAGTGCCGTAGCTGGCGGTGCGGCTTTCACGCTCACGATCAACGGAACGAATTTCGTCGCAGCTTCTATAGTCACCTTCGGCGGGTTGGCGTCCGCCTCCACGTTCGTGAACTCCACGCAATTGACTGCAGCCATCCCAGCTGCCAGCATCGCCTCATCCGGCTCCCCAGCCGTGATAGTGACCAATTCCGGCGGTGGCACTTCCAATGCGATCAACTTCACCATCACCAGCGGAGTTAACCCAGCCCCTACGATCAGTGCTCTCTTTCCAAGCTGCGCTCCCGCGGGAGAACAGTTCGTTGATGCAGTGAATAATCAGTTGACGGTGGTTGGGACTAATTTTGTGGGGGGTTCAGTCGTGCAGTGGAACGGCAGCGACCGGCCCACCGCAAGTAACGGCAGCATTAACGGACTGATTGCTCAGATTTCAGCGAGTGACATTTCCGCAGCAGGGACAGCCGCGGTCACAGTCTTCAATTCTGCGCCCGGCGGGGGTACCTCGAACTCGTTGACCTTCACTATAACGACAGGAGCAGTTGATCCACAATCAATCGCAGTGGACCCCACGGGAAAGTTCGCCTATGTGGCGAATGCGGGCTGCAATGGCGGCGCTACTGGTTACGTGTCCATGTACACGATCAACCCCACCACCGGAGCCTTAGCGCCCATAGGGCCACCGGTGACCTCGCTAGATTACACCGCCGAATCGGTGACCATAGATCCGTCTGGCAAGTTCGTCTACGTGGCAAATGCGGGGGATGACTATAGCAGTGATGGCAGCGTCGTGTCGTACACGATCAACGCCACAACTGAGGCGTTGACGTCCACCGGAGCGATAATGGGAAATTGCCCGGGATTGTGCGTTCCAGAGTCGGTGGCCCTGGATCCATCCGGCAAGTTCGCTTACGTGCCGAATGGGGGCGGTGAGTCAAACGGCGTCGCGATGTACACCATCAACGCGACGACCGGGTCCTTAACGTCCACAGGAATGATCCCCGTAGAAGGCTATGCCGTCTCGGTGGCCGTGCATCCATCTGGCAAGTTCGCTTATGCGGCGAATGCGAACAACACCCCTGGAATGGCTGGCAACGTATCGATGTACACCATCAACGCCACGACCGGGGCCCTAACATCCATAGAAACAGTAGAAACAGGAACAATCTTCGGAGAACCAAACCCTAACGCGATGGCCGTGGATCCTACCGGTTCGTTCGCCTATGTGGCGAATTCCGGCTCGAACAATGTGTCTATGTACAGCATCAACACCACCACGGGGATCTTGACGTCTCTAGGGCTGATAGCTTCAGGAACAAATCCTTTATCCGTGGCCGTGGATCCTACTGGAAAGTTCGCCTATGTGACGAATTCCGGCTCGAACGACGTCTCCATGTACACAATCAACGCCACGACCGGGGTTTTAACATCCACAGGTATGGTAGCTGCGGGGCAATCTCCTACCTCGATAGCCATACATCCGTCCGGAAATTTCGCCTATGTGACGAATTCCGGCTCGAACGACGTCTCGATATACAGCATAGATGGTGTCACCGGTGCCTTGACGCTCATAGGGACGATAGGCACATGAAAAGGTCCCACTCCTGCAGTTGTGGATCCATCAAGGTTGTTCACCGCAACTGTTAGACTACCAACACTAAGCCGCTATCCGAGCGCTCTACAGCTATATCGCCAAGCATGGCAAGAGACGCAGAGTGTAGCGGGGTGTATCACTGTTCCCCGCTCTGTAACCTTACGCGTCAATGCGGCTGTGCGGGCGAGCTCCGCGACAATCGCGGACAGACGGAAGTATTTAGGACTGCGGACCGCCGCCCATTTCCTGCTTGCGGGCCTTCTCTTCGCGATACGCGCGGGCAACATCGCCGAGTGACTGCGATGACTGAACTAGCGCGGCGCGGCCGACTTCTACGGCTTGTTTGTACGGCATGAAGGACGACATAACGAAGTCAGGATCGCCGTGGGCCGATACGACCGAAAATTGGGTGACGGAAATGCGGCCGGTGCTGCCGCCAGAGACCCCGCCCTCCAGGCTGCCGCCGAGACCACCGCCACCGCCGCCGGTGGGAGTTACGCCGTTGCTGCCCGTGCGTTGCGCGTGGGCCGGAAGAGCGAAGAAGAGAAACAAGAGTGCAAGACCGAAGGTTTTCACGGTATTGCTCCTTTCGACACCAATTATAGAACGGCGGCGAAAACTGGCAAGACACATGCTAGGCGGTACAAAAGTACCAATAAATGGCTGGTACCGGCGGTTTAGGTGGTCTCGGTCGAGCGCGGCAGAGATTCCCGGGGCTGGAAGCCCGCATCAGAACCGAGCCTTTCTTCCGCTGGACTAAAGTCCAGCTTCCCCCTGCTGAAGCAGGGGGCTCCCACCGAGATGCGGGCAGGCTTGCTGCGAGAGGCAGGCTACGGAGATTTCTTCGCGGTGTGGGCTGGGCCGCCGCCAATTTTGGCGAGAGTCTGCTGGGCCATGGCGCGGTAGGGACTGTCAATTGACGCCGCTTCTGTGAGCGCCGCTTTGGCTTCGGGAATTCGTTGCATCTTTGCGAGCGTGAAGCCCAGTCGATATTGATTGCGCGCGTAGCTAACAGTGCTCGATTTCAGGAGCGGTCCTGCTTTCTTGAACGCCGCGACGGCTTCCGCGTTCTGGCCCTTGATCACGTCAACTTGGCCGAGCGTCGAATACGCGAGACCCTGCTGCACTGAAACCTGCTGCTGCCATTGGTCATCGGGCGTTTGATCGGGCTTTTTCGCTTTAGCCAGCGCGTCGAGAGCTTTCTGTGCGTACTGCGCGGCCTTGTCGAGTTGCTGGCCTTTTTCACTCCAGAAATCGGCGAGGAGGAGAAGGATGTCGACGTTATTCGGGTCCGAAGCGAGAACTCCCTGCGCGGCTTCCATCATTTTCGGCACATTCTGCGCTTGCTCGTCGGCGAAGACGACTTGCTCGCGTGCGTTCAAGGCGTAAGGCGAATCGGGAAACGCAGTGGCGAAGCGCTCGAAGTAGGCGGCTTTGGCTTTCGGGTCGGTCGTCTTGTAAGCCGCGTTGAAGAGGGCGTTCTGGACGTAATCGAGATCGGCCTGCGCGCCGTGGAGTATGCCGTTCCTTTGGTCGTCCCAAGAGTTCTGCGACATCCCGGCGGGCATGGGCAGCTTCTTGTATCGCGCAACGATTGCGGCGGCGCGCTCGCCGGCGTCGAAGAGTTTGGCGGTGTCGCCCAACTCATCGGCTGCGTGAACGACCGTGACGGCCGCTGGCAGATTGTCCGAGTCGAGAACGAGGACCTTGTCAGCGTATTCGATGGCCTTCGCGTCATTTTTCTGCGCGAGATAAGTGCTCGCGTAGAGCTGGTCGCCAAGCAATTCGAGATCGCCCTTGCCGTAATCGGCCATGAATTTGTCGAGCAGGGCGACCTTTTCGGGACCATCCTGAGCGGCATAGATTTCGGCGAGTGCTTTGTCTTCCGGCGTGCCGGCCGTGACCGCAACCGATTTCCCGATCTGAGCTCTCGACGCTGTGGCTGCCAAGAGAATCAGCGTGAAGATGAATGCGATGCGCTTCATTTAGACCTCCTGCCGCTTGAACAGGGCGCTTGTGCGCGGACCAGAACCGCAGAGCTTCGAAGCCAGCGCGCGGCGTCTAATGGCGCGCATCTTAGTCCAATGGGACTCGCGCCGCAAACAACTTCAGAGCAAAGCAAGCGTTTGCCGGGTCGAATTCACGGGATTGACGATTGCGCGATTTCGATGGAGGATTGTGGGTTTGCAAAAGGCGCGCGGAAGGTTACAGGCACTCCGCCAATGACTCGACTTCGACAGGCTCCCAGGAGGCATCGTGGATCTCGGATTGAAAGGGCGTGTGGCGATTGTGGCGGCGGCAAGCAAGGGGCTGGGGCTGGCCGTGGCGCAAGAGTTTGCGCGCGAAGGCGCCGATGTGGCGATCTGCTCGCGAAATTCGGCGGAACTTGAGAAGGCCGGCGCCGCGATCGAAAAAGCGTCGGGGCGCGCGCCGCATTGGAAGGCGCTCGATGTGACGCGCTACGATGACGTGCGCGAGTTCGTGGCGGAAGTGAGCAAGCGTTTCGGGCGCGTGGACATTTGCGTAACGAACGCGGGAGGGCCGCCGTCCAAGAAATTTCTCGAGACTTCCAATGAAGAATGGCGCACCGCGGTTGAGATGAATTTGATGAGCGCCGTTTATTTTGCGCGAGAAGTGCTGCCGAAGATGCGCGAGCGGCGCTGGGGCCGGCTGATCACGATTACTTCTATGACTGTGAAGCAGCCGGTGGATGGGCTGATTCTGTCGAATTCGGTACGCGCGGCTGTTGCGGGACTGGCGCGCACACTGGCGAACGAATTCGGCGCGGATGGAATTACGGTGAACAACGTGTGTCCAGGTTACACGCAGACCGGACGCCTCGAGAGTCTTGCCGACAAACAAGCTGCTGAAACTGGACTTTCGCGCGAAAAAATATTCGAACGGATGAGCGCGCAAATACCAGTCGGGCGAATTGGGCGGCCCGAAGAATTTGCCGCGCTGGTGGCGTTTCTTGCGTCGGAGCGCGCGAGCTACATCAACGGGACGACGACGGCGGTGGATGGCGGTTGGGTGAAGAGCCTGCTCTAAACGGCGGCGGTCGCGAATTCGATCTCTTATTGGCGATTGCCTTGGGCGAAATTCAAAGCGTGAGGAAATTGATGAATATGTCTTCGGTTCGGTCGAGTGTGGCAACGCGCACTAAAATCGCCGGCAAGATGCCGGCGCCACGATTGGCCGCTTGCCGGCAATCTGGGTGGGTCTTGTTGGCGATGATTTGCGTGGTGGCGCTGGGAAGCGCGGGCACGTTGCGCGCCGACGATCCTTTTCCGCGAACACGCGACTACGATTTGCAAAATGTTCGCGTTCACCTTCGCTTCGACACCGACAACAAGAAAGTAATCGGCGAAGTGACGCACAGCATTTCGATCTTGCGCCCGAACGTGAGCGAGCTGAAATTCGATTCGGTGGAGCTGACGATTGAAAGCGTGACGCTCGACGGCAAGGCAGCGAAATATGAAACGACTGCCGATCATCTGATCGTGAAGCTGCCGCAGGCCGCGCATCCCGGCGAGCACATGGAAGTTTCGATTCATTATTGGGGCACGCCGACGAAGGGCCTCTATTGGGTGCTTCCCGACAAGGGTTATCCTGAACGGCCGCGGGAGATCTGGTCGCAGGGCGAATCCGAAGACACGCGCTATTACATTCCCATCTACGACTATCCCAACGACCGCACGACTTCGGAAATGCTGGTGACCGTGCCGGCAAACTGGCTCACGATTTCGAACGGCAGGCTTGCCGGCGTGAAGACCGAAGCCGACGGTACGAAGACTTGGGACTGGAAGCAGACGGAGCCGCTTTCGACTTACTTGATTTCGGTGGTGGCCGGAGAATTTGTCGAGCGGAAGGAGACGTGGCGCGGGATGCCGGTGGAATACGTTGTGCCGAAAGGCCAGGAATCAAAAATTGACACGACGTTCGAGCGCACGAAAAAGATGCTCGATGCGTTTTCCGATCGCCTCGGGGTGCGCTATCCGTGGGCGAAATACGCGCAGACGTCGGTGGACGAATTCGTCGTCGGTGGAATGGAAAATACGAGCGCTACGACGTTGACGGCGCGGGCACTGGTGAATCCGGCGCTAGCCGCGGAGACGCTTCAAGGCGCCGACAGCCTCGATTCGCACGAACTGGCGCACCAGTGGTTCGGCGATCTAGTGACTTGCCGTGATTGGGCGGACATCTGGTTGAACGAAGGTTTCGCGACTTACATGGAGCACTACTGGACGGAAGCCGGTTTCGGCAAGGACGATGCCGAGTACGAATTCTGGACGGACTCGAATCGCTGGGCGGCGCAGAAGCGGCTGTTTCCGAATCCGATCGTGAGTTACGACATCACGAACCAGATCGAGAATAGCGGCAACATCTACGGCAAAGGCGGCCTCGTCTTGCGGATGCTGCGTGAAAAATTGGGTGACGATGCGTTTTTCCACGCGCTACACCATTATCTCGAAACAAATCGCGGTCAGAACGTAGTCACTGCTGATTTGATCAAAGCGATTGAGCAGGATACTTCCGTGAGCGTGGACGAATTCTTCCGGCAGTGGGTTTACGGCGCGGGCGCGCCAAAATTCGAAGTCACGCAAAAGTACGACGATGCGGCGAAACAGCTTCAGCTCGAAGTGAAGCAGACGCAGAAAGTCGAGAATTACGTCGGACTATTCCATGTTCCGATTGACGTCGAAGTCGCAACGGCTGCGGGTCGCAAGACTTTTCCGATTGACGTGAGCAAGGCTGACGAAACGTTTTCATTCACGCTCGACGGCGCGCCGCTGATGGTGATCTTCGACGCCGGCAACAAGATTCTGAAAACTCTCGATTTCAAGCGCGATCCGGGCGCGCTGATCTTCGAACTCAAGAATGCCGAAACTGTGCCCGACCGCGCCGAGGCCGCGAGCGCGCTCGGAGACGTGGGGGAGAATGACGACATTGTGCGCGCGCTCGGCACCGCGGCGGCGAACGATCCATTCTGGGGGGTGCGCAACGAATCGCTGCGCTCGCTTGGTAAAATCGGTAATTCCGCGGCGGAAAAAGAAGTCGAAGCTGCTCTCGCGAACGACAAGCCCTGGGTGCGGGAAGTTGCGGTGACGCAACTCGGGAAGTTCAAAGATGCGTCACTAGGAGCCGAGCTCGCGAAGATTGCGGGGACGGATCCCGCATACCGCGTGCGAGCTGCGGCATTGCAGTCGCTCGCGGATTCGAAAGCGCCGAACGCGCTCGACGTCCTGACCGCTGCGGTAAAATCCGATTCTCCGGACGATATTTTGCGGCGTGGCGCTCTTCGCGCATTCGGCGATCTCGGCGATGACAAAGCGGCGCCGCTCGTATTGGAGTGGTCCGCGGACGGCAAGCCGCTCACGTCACGCGCAGCAGCCATCAGCAGCCTTGGCCTGCTCGACAAGGGCAATAAGGAAATTACGAAGGCGCTTATCTCTTACGCGGAAGAGGGACACCGCGACGTTCGATTCCCTGCCGTGCTTGCACTGGGCCGCCGAGGCGACCCCGCTGCGATTCCAACACTGGAAGAACTGGCGAAGGCAGGCGGTTTCGGCGGCTCAATGATTCAGGGTCAGATTCAGGCGATTCGGGCTGCCGGCAGCGGAAATGGCGGCCCGGGCGGACGGCCGGGCGGCAGTTCGGATTCGCAGCCGAGTGCATCCGATTCAGGCGGAGACACGGCGAAGACGCTAGAGCGAATTCAGAAGCAGCTCGATGAAGTGAATTCGCGTTTGCAGAAAATAGAGTCTCAGATCGGCAGCGGAAAGAAATGAAACGCAGGCAGCACGCTGACCGTTCGTCGCGCCCCACCGGCAGGCCTGCCGGGTTACCACGCCTGTTTACCATGCCAGGAGTAGTCGCAGGTCGCGGAGATTGTTTCCCGTCGGCCCTGTGAGCACAGCGTCGCCAAAGCGCTCAAAAAACGTGAACGAGTCGCTGCGGCGGAAATAGTCGTCGGGGTTGAGCATAATCGCTCCGGCGCGCGCCAGCGTCTCGCCATCGGCGACCGCGCCCGCTGCGGGGCTATTGCCGTCCACGCCATCGGTTCCCGCGCTAAGCACTGCGATTTTTCGGGACGCAATTCTTGAAACGCACGCCAGGACGAACGCGGAATTGCGCCCGCCGATTCCGTCGCCAGTAACCGGACTCGAGACCTCCCCATCGGCAATCACCGCAACGCGCTTCCCCGGATTTTCGCTCCGTAGAGATTCAAGCAGCGCAAGCAGATGATCCGCGGCGCGCTCAATCGGCCAGTTATCCGTTGAATAGTCGCAAACACACTGGAAGCCCTCGGCCTCGGCGGCATAGTGCGCGTGATGAATGAGATCGTGCATGCCGAGGAGTAGCGCGAAATGCGCGCGCCTAAAAGCGGGATCTCCTAGCTTTGGAGTTTCGACGAGCGAGCGAGACTCGATTATGGCGCGAATGCTCGCGGGTAGTTTTTCGGCGAGGCTATAGCGCGCGACGATGCGCTCGACATCGGAAATTGTCGTCGGATCAGGCAGCGTCGGCCCGGACGCCAGCGCGGACTCGTGGCCTTCGGGTACGTCGGTGATGCCGAGAGTGATCTTCATGGCATCGGGTGCAGCGAGCGCAAGCCGTCCCCCTTTCGTTGCGGAAAGATGCTTCCGAATCGCGTTGATTTCCTCGATGGGCGCGCCACAAGTGACGAGAACGTGATGCATCTGCTGAAAGTCAGCGAGCGAGATTTTAGGATCGAGAGGACATTCCACCAGCGAGGAGCCTCCGCCCGAAAGAAGAAAAAAGATAAGAGTGTGGTCGGTCGTTTGCTTGAGAAGTTTGAGTATTGCTTCGCCTGCGGCCAAGCTGGCGGCTGTTGGAACCGGATGGCCGGATACGAGAATTTCCCAGCCAGGCAGCGCGCGCGCCGGAGGCGACGGAATCGCAAGGACGCCTCGCGCGCGAAAATCGGGCGCGAGCACCGCGTCGAGACCTTCGGCCATCGCGAAGGCAGCCTTACCGACGGCGACAGCCAGGATCTCGCGGTATTGCCGAAGATCAATGTGCTGTCCGGCGGCGTGAATAAACGTCCCGTGGCGTTCGAGCTTGTATTCCAATGCCACACGGACATCCACGGCGGCGAGTGTGTTGCGGAAAATGCGCTGTGCGATTTCCTTCACGCGAATTTATTTGCCGAAGGCTTCATTTGCCGAGAGCTTCAGGATTGAGCGCGTTCGGCGGCTGGCGGCCCTCGAAAAATTCGGCGACGTTCGTAGCTGCCATCACCGCCATTTTCGTGCGCGTTTCGAGCGAATTGCTGCCGAGATGCGGATCGAGAATATNNTGCTGCCGAGATGCGGCTCGAGAACGGTGTTCTTGAGCGCGATCAACGCCGGGCTAACCTGAGGTTCGTGCTCGTAGACGTCGAGTGCCGCGCCCGCAATCGTGCCCACCTGTAGCGCGCTTGCCAGCGCAGCCTCGTCCACCACGGGACCGCGCGAAGTGTTGATCAGGAAAGCGGTGCGCTTCATCTTCTGCAAATTGCCGGCATTGATGAGATGGCGTGTGTCCTCAGTAAGAGGAACGTGCAGCGAAAGAAAGTCAGATTGCGCGAATAGCGTATCGAGATCAACGTACTCGGCGTTAAGTTCCTTCTCGATCTCGGGAGACACGCGCGAGCGATTGAAATAGATAACCCGCATCCGAAATCCCTGAGAGCGGCGCGCGACAGTTTGTCCGATGCGGCCGAATCCAAGTATGCCGAGCGTTTTGCCCCACACGTCCGTACCGCGGAATTGATCGAGATTCCAGCCGGTCCATTGCCCTGCGCGGATCATCGCGTCGCCTTCAACCAGCCGGCGCGCGACGGCCATGAGTAAGGCCCAGGCAAAATCGGCGGTCGTATCGTCGAGCACGTCAGGAGTGTTGGTCGCAACGACGCCGCGCCTCGTGCAAGCCAGCACATCGATATTGTCGTAGCCGACGGAAACGGTCGCCGCGATTCGCAATTTCGGCGCGGCGGAGAGCAGTTCCTGGTTCACTTTGTCGGTGAGCTGGCAGACGAGACCATCTTTGTCGCCGATGCGTTTAAGAAGTTCCTCGCGCGGAATGCTTCCGGGAGTTGTCCAATACTCGACGTCGCAACGCGCGTTGAGTAATTTCTGCGCTGCCTCGAAGAGCGCATTTGTCGCGAGGATTCTTGGCCGGTCCACGATTCACTCCATTGCGGAGATTTTCCTGCGAAGCGCGAACAGTATACACGGCTGCTGAGCGGCAGCGCGATCATCCAAAAGGTGAAGCCTGCCGCCAAACGTCGCATAGAAAATAATGCGAAACACAAGCGTTTCATGCGCGTTGACTGTGCTTGAAGGCCGCGACTATAGTGAATCGAGGGCTTCCCCAGCAGGCATTCGATCCATGAATCGCGATCTCATCCGCTCACTCGAGCAACTTCTGGGAAATGATGGCGTCCTTTCGAGCCGCGAGGATTTGCTCCTCTACGAATACGATGGCTCTGTGGAAGTCGCTCGGCCTGAATGCGTGGTATTTCCGCGCTCGACCGAAGATGTTGTCCGGATCGTTGAGCTTTCGAATCACCATGAGGTCCCACTCGTTGGCCGCGGCGCGGGGACAGGCCTTTCGGGTGGAGCGCTCGCGCGGCACGGCGGAATTCTCGTCGTCTTCTCGCGCATGAATCAAATTCTCGGAATTGATATCGAAAATCGCCGAGCCGTTGTGCAGCCCGGCGTCGTAAATCTCGATCTCACGCGCGCGGTGGAACATGCGGGCCTGCACTATGCGCCCGATCCTTCGAGCCAGAAGGCGTGCACGATCGGCGGCAACGTCGCGGAAAACGCGGGCGGGCCGCATACGCTGGCTTATGGCGTGACGACGAATCACGTTCTGGGACTTAAGCTTGTGCTGCCCACCGGCGAAGCCGTGCAGATTGGCAGTTCGGCGCTCGATGCAACAGGTTACGACCTGACTGGGCTTTTCGTCGGATCGGAAGGCACGCTCGCTCTCGTTACTGAAATTACCGTGAAGCTGACGCCGCTTCCGGAAACGATTAAGACGCTGCTTGCGGTGTTTGACTCGATCGACGATGCGACCGAGACCGTGGTGGACATCACGTCGCGCGGCATCACTCCGGCTGCGTGCGAGATGATGGACGGCTGGACGCTGCGCGCGGTAGAAGCTTACGTTCAAGCTGGCTTCCCTCTCGATAGCGCGGCCGTGCTGCTGCTCGAAGTCGATGGTTTGCGCGAAGCTGTCGAAGAGCAGGCGGAAAGCGTTGCCGAAGTCTGCCGCATGCACCACGCGCGCGAAGTTCGGGTGGCGCGCGACGCACAAGAGCGCGACCTCTTGTGGAAAGGGCGGAAGAATGCGTTCGGCGCGATCGGTAGAATTTGCCCGACGTACTACGTTCAGGACGGCGTGATTCCGCGCACGAAATTGCCCGCGACGCTGCGGCGCATCACGGAGATCGGCCGGAAGAACGGATTCGAGATCGGCAACATTTTTCATGCCGGCGACGGCAATCTGCACCCGATTATTTTGTTTGACGCGCGGAATGAAGCGGAATTCAAACGCGTCGTTACGACGGCGGGCGAAATTATTCAGTTTTGCATTGAGATGGGCGGAGCGATTACCGGGGAGCATGGCGTCGGAATGGAGAAGGATCACCTAATGCCGCTGCTCTTCACCGAAATTGAGCTCGATCTGATGCGCGGGGTGCGCGATGCGTTCAATCCCAAAGGTCTGCTGAATCCCGGGAAAATTTTCCCGACGAGCAAAGGGTGCGGCGAGATACGCGTTCGACCCTTGCCGCTTGCGGGCACGATGGCTCGATGAGCGCTTCGGCAAAAATTTCGGAGACGCGCTTCGCCGATATTGTCGGGCCTGATCACGTCGCGCTCGATCCTGAAATTCTCTCGTCGTTCGAAATTGACGGAGTTGCGCCTGCGGCGGTCACGCGGCCGGGGTCGGCGCAGGAAGTGGCGGATCTTGTTCGGCTCGCCGCGGCTGAAAATCTAGCGGTGATTGCGACGGGTTCGCGCTCTAAGCTCGGAATCGGAATGCCGCCCGCGCGATATGACGTGGCCATTGATATGACGCGGCTCGACCGTATCGTCGCCTACGACCCCGGAGATCTGACGCTGGGCGTCGAAGCCGGAATTCCGCTGCATAAATTGGCGAGCATGCTGGAGGAGCAGCGCCAGTTTCTTCCGCTTGGAGTTCCCTTCTTCGACCGCACGACGATTGGCGGAACGATTGCGACGGGCGTGGACACTCCACTGCAGCAGCTTTTCGGAACGGCGCGTGATTACGTGCTTGGGATGGAATTCGTGACCGGCGAGGGAAATCTGACGAAGAGCGGCGGGCGCGTGGTGAAAAATGTCACCGGCTACGATCTGCACAAACTCATGATCGGAGCGCTCGGGACGCTTGGCATCATCACAAAGATTAATTTCCGAACATTTCCGCTGCCGGCGGCCAGCCGCGGATTCGTGGCGACATTTGATACCGCGGAAGCGGCGCTTGACTTCCGGCATCGCATCGCGCGGTCGGCGCTTGCTCCCTCGACGATTGAGATTCTGAGTCCCGGAGTTGCCGAACTTTTCTACAGCGATGCTGCCGCGCGCATCGACCCCGCTGCGCTGCGTCCAAATCCTCTTCCGAGTGCGAAGTGGGCATTGACGACAGGCTACGCGGGAAGTGACCGCGTGCTTGCGAGGTACGAGATGGATTTGCGGCGGATGGCGGGTGAGGCCGGTGCGAACGATGCCGCCGTTCTCTCGGATGATCTCCAGGCCGTGTGGGGCCGGAAGCGGGAATTCGTTCCGATTGCACTCGCATCGTCGCCGGCGACTACGATCATGAAGTTGAGCGTTCTGCCTACGCGGATTGCCGAAATGCTGGAGCGTGCCGCGGTAGAGGGCGAAAACGTTGGCCTTCGATGTGTTGCGCTTGCGCGCGGAGTCGGTGTCGTCTATTTCGCCGTGCTCCCGCCGGACGCCGGCGAAGATTCGCGCACCAAAATTTCCAGCGCGACGGGGCGAATCGCTGCGGCCTGCTCCGAACTCGGCGGGAACTCGACAATCCCATGGTGCCCGGCGAAATGGAAATCATCGCTTGCGGTTTGGGGACCAGAGCGCGCGGATTTTGCGCAAATGAAGAAATTGAAGACGGTTTTCGATCCGTGTGGCATTTTTGCGCCGGGCCGCTTTGCAGGAGGCCTGTAGGCGAATGTCCACGGACTCGGCACAAATTCACGCCGATGCAGTGGCGATCTCCGCCACGGCGCAAAGTGGATTCACTGCGATTGAAAAACCTGCATACGAAGATTACTCGCGCTGCGTTCATTGCGGCCTTTGCCTGAATCATTGCCCGACGTACCGGCTGTGGGGCAAGGAGGCCGACTCGCCGCGCGGTCGAATCCGGCAGATGGCCCTTGTGGATGAGGGCAAACTCGAGATCGGCGACGGATTCATCACGCACATGGATCGCTGCCTCGATTGTCGCGCGTGCGAAACCGTGTGCCCGTCGGGCGTGGAATACGGGAAGCTCATCGAATTGGCGCGCGGGCAGATCGAGCAAAAACATTCGCGGGCGCTCGGATCGCGCATGCTCCGAAGCCTTGTCTATCGCTCGCTATTGCCCTATCCCAGGCGAATTGCTGGCCTCGCGCGGCTCACGCGATTTTTTCAAACTTCAGGGCTCGAGTCGCTGACTCGGAAACTTGGAATCGCCCGCGCCTTCGGCATGGAAGAACGCCTCACGCTTCTCCCGCGTATTGACAGCAAGTTTTTCGATTCACAGCTCGGCGGCATATTCCCGGCACAAGGAAAGAAGCGGGCGCGCGTCGCGTTCTTTGCAGGATGCATTGCGCGAGTCACGTTTACGGCGCTGAACGATGCGACGATTCGAGTGTTGCAGGCCAACGGATGTGAAGTCATCGTGCCAAAAGATCAAGTGTGTTGCGGAGCTTTAGCGGCTCACGCGGGTATGCGTGACGTCGCGCGCGGCCTAGCCATGGCCAATTTCCGAGCGTTTGATGTCAACAATGTTGACGCCGTTATAACCAATGCTGCGGGATGCGGCTCGACACTTAAAGAATATCAGCAACTTTTCCCGATGCCTGGCGATGAGCTGGCCCAAGCTGACCTGTTTTCGCGGAAAGTCCGCGACATCACGGAATTCCTCGATGAACTGGGCATCACGGCCTCGATGAGGCCGACGCGGCCGGTGCCGCTGCGCGTGACTTTGCAGGATTCCTGCCATCTCGTTCACGGGCAGAAAATTCGCGAAGCACCGCGAAGGCTGGTGCGCTCGGTGCCAGGCGTTGAACTCGTGGAAATGCCCTTGGCCGACCATTGCTGTGGCTCCGCGGGCGTATACAACGTGACGCAAACTTCAGCTTCGATGTCGCTCCTTGAAGAAAAAATGCGACTGGCGCGCGGAACACAAGCGGACGCGATCGTCACCGCGAATCCGGGATGCATTCTGCAACTTCGTGCAGGCGCTGCGAAATTCAATACCGGCCAGGAAGTTCTCCACGTGGTCGAACTTCTGGACCGCGCCCTCGCGAGCAACTGACATTCCTCGCCAAAAATTCGATTTTTGCCGACGCCAAAAATAAAACGGGCGGAGATGCCACTCTCCGCCCGTTGGGGGTTCGGGCACTGAGACGGTGCCCGGGGGGTAAACTGTTTACTGCTGCTCAGACGGCGGTGGGGGTGGTGCTGCCGGCTGTCCGAATCCGCCTCTGCCATGACCTGCTTTCACCGTGTAATCCGAAGGCACCTGGAATAGCGCTGCCGCAGGTTCCTCGCGGGAAACATTCGTGAGCTGAATGGTTGTGGTGCCCATCAGCGGATTGGTGTGCTTGGTCATCACGTCCGTTTGCAGATCGGCCGAGTACCACTTTTCGGTCACCATCTGAATTGGCTTGTCGTTGCCGATCGCGCCCACCGGGATCGTGCGCGTGGTGCGTGTGCCGGTCGCCGCAACGCCGTTGATTGTCTGCGTGCCGAGCTGCTCGGAGGTCACATTCGCTGCGTCTGCGCGCGGACCATGTTTCTGGGCCATGGCGTTAGGACCGCCCTCATGCCCATGGCCGTGAGCCGTCTCCGTACGAGCAATCTTCTTATCGGGCTCGAGCATAGTGTGCGTTCCCGCGACTGGATCCTGAATGAATACGACGTGCGGCGCCGTGCCGGATTCCCCGGCCTGAGCGATTGGAGGCAGAGTTTCTTCGCGGCGCGTGCGCCCCTGGCTGTCGCGAGCGAACGTACCAGTAGTCTTCCGGTCAATATGCGTACCGTCTTGCAGCACACCGACGGTTTCGGCAGTCGTCTGCGCCGAGAATGGCACACCCTTCACAACGGGGCCGTGCCCAAAGCCAGGTTCGAAGCCCATGATTCCTTCGCCGCGAGGGGGTCCCGGCGGCGGGCCCTCCTGCGCGTAGGCGGCAAGCCCTGCGGTGAGAATCAGAGCGCTCATGCCTGTTACCAATATTCCTAGGTGCTTCTTCATCTGCGTTCCTCCGGGATCAATTCAACTCGTGTCTTAAAACTCGTGCTGTAAACTCGTCTACCAATTCGCTACTCGACGAGGCGCACCGCTCGCGGCGTGCCATCTTCGTCAACAACGAAATCCGCCAGAACATTTTCGCCTGCGTTTGCCTCGCTCACCGGCAAACCCAAATTCGCCAGCGCCGCCGGCGACAAAGACTCTCGAACGACCACTTCATCTCCCACGGGCGCGGTCTCGCCATTAAAAGGAAGAGCTACAAAAGCTGACGCATATTCGGTGTCTGCATCAGCAAAATTTGAATTGGCGTTAGCTGCAGATTCGACTGACGCGTCGGGTAGCTGCGACACAGCAGCCGATTCAGGCGCTACTGCCGCAGTCGAAGGCGTCGCGCTGGCGCCATTCCCGTGAGTTGGCGGACTCACCACGGGATGGCGCAGCACGAGTACAGACAACAACACCAAGGCCGCGAGGCCTGCGACGCTTGCCAGGCCCCATTGCCACGGCCGGTTCGAATGCACGGCCGGGCCACTTTGCTGACGGAACGCTCCGATCAGCGCGACTTCGACTCTTTCACTCGCGCCGAGCGTACCGTCCTTCGCAGCTAGAGAGCGTAGTGCGGTGGTCAACGATTGGGCTTCAGCCAGCAGTTCGTCGCAGCGAGGGCACGAATCAGCGTGGGCGAGCGCATCCCGCCGCGCGGACTGATCGAGCCCGGCATCTCTTGCGAGATCGTGAACAATTTCCTGGAATTGAACGCAATTCATAAATCGGCCTTCATTGCCTCATGCCGCCGGCTGCGGATTTCGATTCGGGCGATTGAAGGTCGCTCAACTTTTCCGTAAGAAGGGTGCGAGCGCGATGCAGGCGCGAGCGCACGGTGCCAACCGCGCACGCAAGAACCAATGCAGCTTCTTCGTAACTCATCTCCTGCAAGTCACACAACACAACCACTTCACGGTAATGACCCGGCAGGCTCAATACAGCATCCCGCACCATCGCGATTGTTTCGCCGCGGCCAAGATCCACGGGCGCGACAACGATGCTCGGATGCATGCCGTTGCGGCCTGCGTGCCCGTTCGAGCGGCCGTCATCTCTGGAATTCTCGATGAACGGCACGAGAAATCGATCGCGGTCGTAACGCTTGCGGACGTGATTTCTGGCGATTCCGAAAAGGTAGCCGGACAGGCTGCCGAGTGCGGGATCGAACCGGCCGCCCTCTCGAATCAGCGTCATAAAGACTTCTTGCGTGACATCCTCCGCGACTGATGTGTTGCCGCTCATATGGAGCGCGAAACGGTAAATCGGGGCCTGCCAACGCCGGTAAACGAACACAAAGGCACCTTCATCGCCGGCGAGCAATCGCCGCACCAGATCGTCTTCGGAGTGTCCGCTGAGCCGAACCATCTATATCCAATATGACGATCTGAACGGCCTCTCGTTACGTATTCCGTCCAGACCGCCGGGAAGTTCCAGAATTATGAAGGGTATCTGAAGCCGCCAAAAGGGTTACTTTTCACCGATCAGGTAGCGGCAGCCCCGAAGGCCGATTCGGGCAGAATGGGTAGTTCCAGCGGCGACGTCGCAGCGTTCGCCCGAACGATAGGTTCGTGTTTGGCCATTTATTGTCAACGACATTTCCCCGGCCAGGATAATGTGGGCGGAATCGCCCACATGGGTGTGATCGGGGTGAAAAGCGTCCGGATCGTCCTGCCAGACATAGGCGTTCACGAAACCCTCGGCGCGGAGCAGTTGGGATAAGGAGTTCTCGTCCATCGCTCGAATCAAACCACAACTAACCGGGAACGCCAAATGCGGACGGGCCGAAACGCCGCGGCTTACGGGCTTGACCGTGCGGCGCGCGTCTCGTACTTTAGGGCTGCGCGCGCTGAGTTTCCGACGCTGTCCGCGCGACGAGTAAAGGCGAAGAGCCGGCGAGACGCCGGCGGTACGAGGCGGCTGTCCCTCTAAGGAGACGGAATGCAAGAATTTGACCCGCAAGTGCTGAACGAACCGCCGATTCCGCCGCCGGAAGAGTTCAGCAAACGCGCGCACGTTCGGTCGATGGAAGAATACGAAGAGATGCGCGCGCACGCCGAGCGCGATCCGGAAGGCTTTTGGGGCGAGCAGGCGAAGATGCTGCATTGGTTCGAGCCGCCGAAGAAAATCCTCGAATGGGATATGCCGCACGCCAAATGGTTCGTGGGCGGAAAGCTGAACGTTTCCGATAACTGTCTCGACCGGCATCTCGAAGAAAACGGAAACAAGCCGGCCTTACTTTGGGAAGCAGAGGACGGCGCGACGCTTCAGCTCACATACACCGAACTGCAGGAGTGCGTGTGCAAATTCGCGAACGTGCTTTCAGGACTCGGCGTGAAGGCCGGCGATTCCGTGACGATCTACATGCCGATGATTCCGGAATTGCCGATAGCGATGCTGGCATGCGCTCGGATCGGAGCGGTGCATTCCGTCATATTCGGGGGTTTCAGCGCGATCGCGATCGCGGACCGCATCGCTGATTCGAAATCGAAAATTCTCATCACTGCCGATGGCGGCTACCGCCGCGGCAAAGTGATTCCGCTGAAAGAAATGGCAGATGCCGCGCTGCTGAATTGTCCGACCGTGGAGAAGTCGATCGTAGTGCGCCGCACGAATGGGAAAGTCGACTGGAAAGAAGGGCGCGATCTGTGGTGGCACGAACTCGTCGAGAAAGCATCGAAAGAATGCCCGGCCGTGGCATTCGATTCCGAGCAGCCGCTCTTCATTCTCTACACCAGCGGCACGACGGGAAAACCAAAAGGCGTGATGCACACGTCGGCAGGCTACCTGCTTCAGTGCCAGTGGAGCACGCGGCTGGTGTTCGATCTTCGCGACGACGATATTTACTGGTGCACTGCCGACATCGGCTGGGTCACGGGCCACAGCTACATGGTCTACGGGCCGCTTGCAAACGGAGCAAGCATTGTGATGTACGAAGGCGCGCCCGATTTTCCACGGCGGGATAGATTCTGGGAAATCGTCGCGCGCTACAAGGTCACAATTTTTTACAGCTCCGCGACGGCGGTGCGCGCGTTCATGGCCTGGGGCAACGAATGGATTGATAAGCACGACATCAGCAGCCTCAGGCTTCTCGGGACGGTGGGCGAGCCGATCAATCCCGCTGCGTGGAAATGGTATTCGCAAGTTATTGGCAAGGGGCGCTGCCCGATCGTTGACACGTGGTGGCAGACGGAAACAGGCTCGATCTTGATTAGCCCGTTGCCGGGCGCGACTCCCACAAAACCCGGCTGTGCGACGCGGCCGTTACCCGGCGTTGCGGCTCGCGTCGTGACAATGCAAGGCGAAACCGTGAAGCCGGGCGAGACCGGTTACCTGATCATCGAGCGGCCGTGGCCTTCCATGCTGCGAACGATTTACGGCGATGATGAACGTTACCGCCGCGACTACTGGAGCCGCATTCCCGGCGTCTATTTCACGGGTGACGCGGCGCAGTGCGACAAAGACAACTACATCTGGGTTCTGGGCCGCGTGGATGATGTGATTAAGGTGGCGGGGCACCGGCTCAGTTCCATGGAAATCGAAAGCGCGCTCGTTAGCCATCCGGCAGTTGCGGAAGCAGCCGTTGTGGCGAAGCCTGACGAAATTCGCGGCGAGGCAATCGTCGCATTTGTGACGCTGCGATCCGGCCAGAATCCCTCGCGAGAGCTACGCGCGGCTCTCGGCGAGCATATTGCGATGACCATTGGCACAATCGCGAGGCCTTCAGAAGTGCGATTCGCGGATCTGCTGCCGAAGACGCGCAGCGGCAAGATCATGCGCCGATTACTTCGCGAAGTGGCGCAAAAGGGCGGCGTTTCGGGCGATACGACCACGCTTGAGGATCTCTCAGTGATCGAGAAACTGGCTCACACCAGAGGTCACGACGAGGAGTAAGGCGCCGCTGAAGGTTGGTTACAGCGATGTAGAAATTCGACGAACGACTTGCGCGGATGCAAACGATTTCGACATATTCAATAAATGCAGATCCCTCGCCACCAAAAATCGGGGACTCGGGATGACATCACCTTGCTGGCCGTGCGAATTTCAGGCGACGTCGAATTTGAGGCGGCCGATGCGATTTATTTATGCGTCGGCGTCGCGGGGTACGCGGCGGGTGACAAGGGCGCGAAGGCGCGCTCCTTCTTCTTTCATGCGATCGAGGAGACGCCGCGCCCATCCAAATTCAGCGGCAAGAATACCCAGTGCGAGCAAAATCGTGAGCCAGCCAGGACCCGGAGTGAATATCAGCGCGACACCCAAGCCGAGGAGCGCGAATCCCAGCACAACTTTCAGGATTCTCTTTGCGGATTCGATCGTCCTCGAAAGCATTTGCGTCCACTCGCTCTCTTCTCGTTCTGCTCGACCGAGCTTCGTCTAACTCTTGTACGCTGTCCGACACAGACTTGGATGCATCCAGTTGCAGCGAAGTGACGAAATTCAAGTGCACGTGTCGTGCCAGATACTTCGCTGCTTGCCTCCTCGTTACCCGGTGCCGATAATGGACTTCCCAGACGCGACTTGAGAGCGCGCGACACGGGCAAGCCGAATCAGGAAAAATCTACCTACCGCGAGGCTTTATGGAATTTCACAGCGTGCGACTCGACATCCCGCAGGGCGCCAATCTCATTCTTGGACAGGCGCACTTTATTAAGACGGCCGAGGACATTTACGAAGTGATCGTCAATACGGTGCCGGGGGCGAAGTTCGCGGTGGCGTTCTGCGAGGCTTCTGGGCCGAGCTTGATTCGCGTGGAAGCAAACGACGATGAACTGCGCCGCTCTGCGATTTCGAATGCTGAGGCCATTGGGGCCGGCCACGT
This sequence comes from Acidobacteriota bacterium, assembly GCA_003152355.1. GTDB lineage: Bacteria > Acidobacteriota > Terriglobia > Acidiferrales > UBA7541 > Palsa-147. Next base: position 23,024 of record PMAA01000228.1, read on the forward strand.
CTTCGTTCTGCTGATTCGCGAGGCTTATCCGATCAACATACTCGGGCGGGTGCGCGATTGCTTCGAAGTCTGCTCGATTTTCTGCGCCACGGCAAATGCCGTCGAAGCGATCGTCGCGGACTCGGGGCATGGCCGCGGAGTTCTGGGCGTAATTGACGGCAACTCGCCGAACGGCGTCGAAACCGCCGAGCACGCGGCCCAGCGCCACGAATTCGTCCGCAAGATTGGCTACAAGCTCTAGCGGTTGCGGAAAAAAGTCAAAGTCGCTGACATTCCGAGGAGCGAAGCGAGCAGGAATCCCTCTTTTTGCGAGCATTCAAAACAAGAGGGATCCCTCGGGATGATGGCGTTTATGCTTTTTCCCGCAACTTGCGTTCACTTCCCTACGTAGCTAATCCGCCAGATCGAATTCGAGCCGTCGTCGGTTACCAGCAACGAGCCATCGGAAGCGACGGTGATTCCGACCGGGCGTCCCCAAACGTGCCCGTTGTCCACGACGAAGCCGGTCATAAAATCCTCGTATTCGCCGCTTGCATGGCCTGTCTGATGGAGAGGCACGCGAATGACCTCGTATCCCACGCGCACCGAGCGATTCCACGATCCGTGTTCGGATGCAAAGATATCGCCGCGATATTCCGCCGGGAATTGTGAACCGTCGTAAAACGTCATCTCCAGCGAAGCATTGTGAGGATTGAGCACGACATCCGGCGTGATGACTTTATGCTCCAGTTCGGGGTGCTTGCCCTGATGCCGGGGATCCTGGTGACCGCCCATGTACCACCACGGCCAACCGTAAAAACCGCCGTCTTCTATGTGCGTGATGTAATCCGGGACGAGATTGTCGCCCAAAGCGTCGCGTTCGTTCGTCGAGCACCACAACTCATCTGTTTTTGGCCGGCGAGCCAGCCCCACACAATTGCGAATGCCGTAGGCGTATATCCGCATTTGTGAACCGTCGGGATTGAATTCGAGAACATCGGCGCGATTTTTCTCATCAGGAGAAGTATCGGGATCGTTGATGTTCGACGCAGAGCCAACGGAGACGAACATCTTCTTGCCGTCGGACGAGAATTGAATATCGCGCGTCGAATGGCCTTCTCCCGAAGGCAAATCAACAATGTGTTCCGCCGGGCCGCGCGCTTTCAGATCCCCATTCTGATAAGGAAAGCGCATGACGGCATTCGTGTCTCCAACGTAGATCCACGTTGGATTTGGGCCCGGAGGGTAGAAGTTGATTCCGAACGGTTCTGTCAACCCTGACGCGAAAACACTTGTCTGTGCCGGCTTGCCGTCGGAAGTGATCCCGCGAAAAACCAGAATGTCACCCCGCTGCATCTCGGCGACGAAAGCGTCGCCGTTGGGCGCGGTCCGAATGAGGCGCGGATTGTGGAGTCCAGTCGCGTATAGCTCCACTTTGAAGCCTGGCAGAACTTGCGGCCAAGCGTCCTTGGGGCGCGCGATAACTTTCGGAGCGTTGCCCGCCGACGATGTAGCGAACGGCGCCGGAAGATCGCTTACAGTGATCTTTCGAATTTTTCCAGGTTGCTCGTAGCGGAAATCTGTGAAAGGAGGAGTAGGAGCGGGCAGCTTTAAATCGGCTGCATTCGTGATAGCCGGGGACGGACTTTCTGGCGCCTTGGAGCTTTCCGGCGCTTTCGAACTGGCCGTCGCCTGCGAACTGCCCAGGGTTTTCACGTACGCGACGATTTGCCATCTTTGCTGCTTGGGGATGGCTGCCCAGGAAGGCATGCCGTTTGCTTGATCGCCTTTGGTGACGTACCAGAAAATTTCTCCGTCCGTGGCAGATTGCACCGGGCCGTGGGCCAATGCGGGGATGTTCCCCGAACCCTCTCCGTTGTCGCCGTGGCATTTGCCGCAGCGGAATTGATACATTGATTTGGCTCTGGGTGAAGGAGCACCTTCGTAAGGATTCTTCAGGTTTTTCTCGGCAGCCGGCGCGTTGTGGAATGCGGCATCCGGGCCCTGCGGGCCGGGAAACGCAAGAACGGCCATTCCGGCGGATGCCAGGAGCGAGCACGTAAGGATTCGAGTGATCAGCTTCAAGAACGCCCTCCTCACACTAATGATTGAGTGCCATGACGTCTGAATTAGTTAGATTATTCCGAAAGCTCTTAGTTGCATAAATTCTACACGAAGCGATCTTCTGTCGATGCCTTTGCAGGTTGCGGAAAAAAGAATAAGCGCCGTCATCCCGAGCGAAGCGAGGGAACCCTCTTGGTTTAAATGCTCGCAAAAAGAGAGATTCCTCGTTGCTGCGCTCCTCGGAATGACGGCGATTTTGACTTTTTCCGGAGCCTCTTTAGCCGGGTCGATCAAGATAGTGCACTTCGCTCATTTCGCGCAGGCGCGCGGCGGCGCTTTCCGCAGTGATGTCGCGCTGCGGAGTGGCAAGCATTTCGTAGCCGACCATGAATTTCTGCACCGTGGCAGAACGCAAAAGCGGTGGAAGATAGTGCGCGTGAAAATGCCACTCGGGATGCGGTTGCCCGTCACTTGGGCGCTGATGAAATCCCATCGAATAGGGGAACGAATTTTCAAAGAGATTGTCGTAGCGAATCGTCACGCGCCGAAGTATGTCGGCGAGATCCACTTGCTCGGCGGGCGTCAAGTCGTCGAAGGCGCCCAGATGGCGCCGGCTGAGTACGAGCGTTTCAAATGGCCAGAGCGCCCAGAATGGCACGACGGCGAAAAATGAATTGTTTTCGCAAACGACGCGCTCATTGCTTTCCATTTCGAGCCCGAGGTAACGGCATAGGAGACACTTTCCTTCGCGCGCGAGAAAATCTTCCTGCGATGCTTGCTCTTTTGCCGGCAGATTGGGAAGTTCCGAATTCGTCCAGATCTGGCCATGCGGATGTGGATTGCTGGCTCCCATCAGCGCACCGCGGTTTTCGAAAATCTGGACGTATCGAATCCATGGAACCGCGGCAAGGCCCCGCGCCTGGTCCATCCACATTCGAACGACTGCCTCAATTTCCGCGGGCTTCATGCGCGATAGCGTCAGATCGTGGCGCGGCGAGAAGCATGCGACGCGGCACACGCCCGGCTCGGATCGGGCGAGAATCAGATTTTCGACGTCTGCAATAGCCGGCGGCGTTTCAGGCACGAGCGCGGGAAAATCATTGTCGAACACGAAGGTGCCGGAATACGCGGGATTGCGGTGTCCGCGAGCGCGCAGATTACCCGGGCAGAGGTAGCAATCTGGATCGTATTGCACGCTCGGCGGCTCGGCGACTTTTTCAACTTTGCCCTGCCACGGGCGCTGGGCTCGCTGCGGAGACACGAGAATCCAATCGCGCGTCAGCGGATTGAAACGCCGGTGAGGCGAGTCCTTGAGATCCTTCCAGTTCATTCGTGCGATCCTCGCGTGGACGGTCTCATTCCGTCAATCGCTGACAGGCTCAGCGGCGACGGACCCTGCGGGCCCGGCCGGGGTCCAGACGTAAATCTCGGGCGTCAGTTTGGTCGCATATTCATAAGCGCGCACGATATCTTGGCGGAATCCCTCGGTGAATCGGGAATCAACGAGGTTGATCGTGCAGCCGCCAAAACCGCCGCCGGTCATACGCGCGCCCAGTGTGCCTTTTTGTTTGTTCGCAAGCTCGACCATCAATTCCAGTTCGGTGCAGCTCACTTCGTAAAGATCCCGGAGACTGTCGTGCGATTCACGCATTAATCGGCCGCAAGTGGCGACGTCTCCACGTTTCAGGGCGTCGCCTGATTCGATCACACGAGTATTCTCCGAAATCACGTGCAGAGCGCGGCGATAAATGACTTCCGGAAGTAATGACTTGTGCCTGGCAAGCTGCTCCAGCGAGACGTCTCGCAAAGCGCGAATTCCGGGACGCACGCTAGACAAAAGTCCGACGGCTTCCTCGCAATCGGCGCGGCGCCGATTATATTCGCCGGATGCCAGACTGTGTTTCACCATCGTGTTGCAGATCACGAGCTCTACATTCTTGGGAATCGGCACCGGCTCAAATTCGAGCGAGCGGCAGTCGAGCAGAATTGCGTGCCGTTCCCGTCCATTCAGACTCGCGAACTGATCCATGATTCCGCATCGCATGCCGACGAAATCATTTTCGGCTTGCTGACAAATGCGCGCGATCTTTGCCCGGCTGGGGTTAGATACGCCGTGCACGTCATGACCCGAAAGGCTCAACAAGGCATATGCCGTAGCGACTTCGATCGCCGCCGAGGAACTGAGTCCCGCGCCAATTGGGATTTCTCCCTGAATGAGCAGGTTCGCGCCACGAATTTTAAATCCGGCGCGTTCGAGCATGACGGCAATGCCAATCGGATAATCGCTCCACGATTTCGTCGGCCGCAGAGACGGAGAGGCGAGATCTGACTCAACCGTCTCGCCGAAATTCTCCGAGCGCAGGAGGAGTCTTCGATCATCACGCACGCTCCCGGCAATCCAGCAGTAAGCTCCGATGGCCGCAGGCATAACGAAGCCGTCGTTGTAGTCGGTGTGCTCGCCGATCAGGTTGACGCGCCCTGGAGCTACAAAGATCGCGGGCTCGGCCCCAAATCGCTCCGCGTGCTTTCGTTTAATACCGTTTACATCGAGCATGCAGGACCCATTTCCCTCCGTAAAAAAGACCGGAAAACCCGATATTTGTCTTTACGGTAACAATAGACGCACCGCGCGAATGCGCAACGGCCCAAGGCGAGATTCGGCGGAGATAAGTGCAGTCATAAGGCATTCCGCAGGCGCCGGCCGATTTCGTCGATCCACGCGAGATGCTCCGGTTTCATAAGGACGGAGCGCAAACAGGTGACGGTGCTCGGTTGGTTTTCGCCCGTCCAGCCCGCTTCCGGAAACAGGCGTGACGGCATCTGCGCCAACGCCAAGTGCAGGTCGTCCTTTGCAGCCTGGTCGAATACCTCCTGGGCTCGCCGTGACGACTCGGCGGGAGTCGCCTCACGCACCGCCCAGACGACAATGTCGAGGTCGGGCGCCGGCCCGGCCACAAACGAGGCATCCGCTGCGACGATGTTGCGGAACTGCAGAGCCGCCTCGCGGCATCTCTCCAGACCCTTCGCGAATTCACCGCCTCGCACCAGCGGCAACAGCCGTTGCGTAGTCCACAGCGCGACGGCCGACGCCCCTGCGCGCGAGCATTCGAGGCTGATTTCCCCAAGATGCAGAGAGCCCTCGGCGAACAGCTCGGCGGCGAACGACCCAACCGCACAGCCAGCTCCCGCCAGCGGAGCCCCACCGTGAATGTGCAGTTCCTGCGAGGTGAAATAGGTGCAGGGCGAGTCATGCTTGTACCACCGCCCCATAGCCGGATCGCGAAACAGCACGCAGCCGCAGCCATAGGGCTGCAACCCGTGCTTGTGCGGATCGACCACAATCGAGTCAGCTTCCGTGATGCGCTCGAAGGCGCCCGCCGCGTGGTAGGCCAGGTTCGAAGCTAACCGAAAATAGCCGCCGTAGGCGGCGTCCACGTGTAGCCGGAAGCGATACTTCTCCCGCAAATCCAGGATTGCGGGCAGCGGATCGACTGCACCGGCCCCTGTCGTTCCCAGAGTTGCGACAACCGTTCCCACCTCGCCCGACTCGAGCGCCGCCTCCAGATGCGTGAGGTCCATCCGACCCTTCTCATCGCAGGCAATCGACGCGAATGGCAGCCGCAGCACCGCCGTGATTCTCTCGTGCGTGTAGTGGGCCTGCTCCGACGCCACAATCTTCTTTCCCGGCATCATCTGACCGGCGACCCACAACGCTTCCAGATTCGCGAGCGTGCCGCCGCCGGTCAGATGGCCGATGAATTCGCTCCACCCGAACATGGCGGCGATCTCGCGCACCGCTTCCCATTCCATGCGCGAACTGGCGCGCCCGCCATCCAGGGCATGGTTGTTGGGGTTGAGCCACATGGCCATGGCGTAGGCAGCCCGCGCCACCGGATGCGGCGGCTTGAGCATCTGGCCGGCATAAAGCGGATGGAAGTAGGGGAAGTTGTCGCCCATCCGGTGGGCGGCTTCCGCGAGCACGGAGGTCATTCGGGCCTCGCCCGGAACCTCGGGCGCGTATGGAGGAAGAGAGCCGAACTCACGCTCGAGGAGATCGAGGGCCTCGCCCAGCAGTACCGTGTCGCGCATCAGGTCCTGAGTCATCGAACCCACCAGCATACCCGCTTTGCGGCCAAACGGCGGTACCGGGTGATTCGGTCAGATTTGCACCGTCCGCAAAAAAATTGCGCATCCTTTCTTCGCATCCGTTCTCAAACGGGCCAGAGAGTTGAGGTAAGAAAAGAAGCTGAAGAAAAGGAGGCACCCCATGAAAGCACGGACGCGGTTTACGATGCGGCTTTTGGTTGTTCTGGCGATGTTGCCCCTGACCTGCGGGGTTGCGAACGCCGAGAGCCTGAAAGGAATCATGGGACAACAGGCAAAGACATTGGTCCAGCAGGCGCAGGGCGACACATCCGGCTTCGGCACAGTGGATCTGACCCATCCGAAGCAGATTCCCGGTCAGCTGGTCTCGAACGCCAAAACCGCGGCACTGACGGCTCAGTTGCAGGCGGAGGAGACGGCGCTCCAGGACGAACAGGCCGCCGTGGCCGCGACGGAAGCGCAGATCGCTGCGTTGCAGGCCCAGATTTCCCAGAACTAAGCGCAGGTCGAGCACCGCACCCTGCTGGATTTGGCGAGTGTGTGAACCGGAGCAAGCGTTTCAGCGTTCAGCAGAACAAGCCCTTCCCCCTTACGTTCTTGTTAAGTGTTTGATTCCAGGCACCTTGGTTATCTCCTTCTGAGGGCCTTTGGTTACAAGTAATTGAAAAGAAGTTAGTTGCGAGGGATCCTCTTCGCATGTATGTGATTCGAAGAGCGATCCGGGCATGGAGCACAGAGCCCAGAGTTGCCGTTTCGCGGCTGGTGGCAAGAAGCAGGGCCTTCGGCCTTTCCCACATTTGCCAACGGCAGGCAGATATGGGCCACCCAGCATTTCGGTGGGCCCCTCCCCCCAGGGGGGACTGTGGCATGTTGTTGCGGTGACAGGGGTTCTGGAGGGGTCGTTTTGGACTGGCAAGTGGCTGAAAATGGGGCCATTGCAGAGGCCTTTTGGCACCTGGGGGTGGGGAGGGCGGGGCGTCGAGCGCGGTACAGTAGCTTTCCATTCCTCACCTCCGGAAAAGGAAAAGGCCGCGCTGGGCGGCCTTCTTTCGTTTGATTTCGAGGGGGAATTTCTTTTTTGCCCCCTATTNNGATACCAAATCCAGCACTAAAACCGGCCAAATATCTTTGCGGTTATAAGGGTGGAAGTGGTGTGGAATGTGGGACAAAACTTTCGTACCGTGCAGAAAAAGCTTGACAAGTTTTCCACATTTGGCCAAAAGACCGCGCACAGGCCTTCGACAGGCTCAGGGCGAGTTGTTCAGGGTGCAGCGTGGGCATTTCCTGAACGCTGAACGCTTGCTCCGGTCGTCCGCTGCCGAACCGGTGCGGCCAGGGGAATCTGGTACAATGCATTAGCGTTAGAACCGAACCGGGCAAGCGCAGTCTTTCGCCTCGCCCAACAAAGCAGGAAATGTAGGGTCTGCCAGTTCGCTCCGATTCACTCCAGCGCAATTCAATTCAGGACATAAGCAACAAATGGAACAAGGTACTGTGAAGTGGTTTAACGACGCGAAAGGCTACGGCTTTATCTCGCGCCAGAACGGCGAGGACGTCTTCGTGCATTATTCTGCCATTTCCGCAAATGGCTTCAAGAGTCTGCAGGAAGGTCAGGCCGTGCAATTCAACGTCGTCAAGGGGCCTAAGGGCTGGCAGGCAGCTGACGTTCAGCCTCTGTAAGACGCAAACAATTCCAGAAGGTCAACAAAGACAAAGGCGAGCTTCGGCTCGCCCTTTGTCGTTTCGAGGTAGCCGACCCGTTCCGCACAATGCGAGAGGCGCCTCAATGGAAACCGGCTTATTGGGGCGGCGCGCCGGTCCAAACCTGCTCAACGATGAGCCACACAGCGTTGCCGTTCGGGGCTTGGGTGCGGCGATAGACAGTCAGGTAATCGCCACTCGCGTGCTGGGCGTTGCCCGTTGCCCTCGTGATCAGCGTCTCCTTGTAGGTTCCGGAGTCGTAGGCCAGATCGCCTGAAATCTCGACGCGTTCGGAAGTGAAGGCGAGATCGCTGTCCATGGTGGCCGTGATGGTCTGGAAAAGCTGGCGGAGTGCCGGCATGCCGTGGGTGCGGCCAGCGTCGCTGATGAAGTCAGCATCGTCGGCGTATTGGGCGAGCGAGTCGTCGATGTGCTTCGCATGCAGATCTTTGGCCCACTGATCGCGCAGGGCGGCGAAAGGGTCAGCGGCACGAGGCGGCGCAGTGGATGCCTGCAAGGCAAGAAACAGGAACAGAAGCAGATGCATAGTCGCCTAAGATCACCCGACCGAGGCCAGCAAGTCAAGTCCAGCCCTCGCTTTGCAAGTGTTCTCAGCGGCGCCGCAGTCTCCAAAGTCCTGTGCCCCTGGTACTCTTGCGGGCTCGGCAACGCGGCTCGACAATGGCGACGATGCTTCTCCAGATTCGCGTCAATCTGATGGAGTCGGCGGTGAATGCCATTGAGCGGGCAGCAGCGCGCCGGCGTCCAGAACGCGCCGCTCACCTGACCACCGGCATCGAGGGCGAGCGGGCAGCGTTCTTCTGGCTGATGCGCCGAGGCTACGTGGTGGTGGCTCGTGGCTGGCATTCCTCGCGCGCGCCGGGCGATCTCGACCTGATCGCGTGGCACGGCGACACGCTTTGTTTCGTTGAGGTGAAGACCCGCACCACGCGCGCGGTCGCGCCAGCGCAAATGGCCGTCGACCATCGCAAACGGCGGGTGCTGCGCCGGCTGGCACGGCATTACATGCGACAGCTTCCGAACCGCGAAGTGGAGACCCGCTTCGACATCCTGTCGATCTACCTGGAGCGGGACAAGCCGGCGGACTTCGAACATTTCGCCGGCGCCTTCGGGTGGGTTGAGGCGGAACGTTGATGCAGACCAAGATGCCGCAGGATGGCAGCGCGGCGCAGGTCATGGCAGCGAGAACGCGATGTACACGCCGCCAACGGGCGATTTGGGATCGCGTCCTCCGCTTGCAGCGATCACGACGTATTGTTTGCCGTCGATGGAGTAGGTTGCAGGGGTGGCGATGCCAGCGAAGGGGAGTTGCGTCTCCCAGAGGAGCTTGCCGGTGCTGCTGTCAAAGGCGCGGAATTTGCGGTCGTAGACCGTTGCCCCGATAAAGATGAGCCCACCAGCCGTGATAATGGGTCCGCCATAGTTTTCCGAACCGGTGTTGGTGATTCCCTGAGCGGCAAGCGCCGGATATTCGCCCAGGGGAATTTTCCAGAGATACTCGCCGGTGTTGAGGTCGATAGCGCTCAGCGTACCCCAGGGCGGCGCGATGGCGGGATAACCGTCGGGATCGAGGAATTTGCGATAGCCGGTGAAGCCGTAAAGAACATTTGGACCACCAGGCATCGTATCGGTCGCGTGTTCCGCGGGAGCGGAGCCGGCAGATTTGAGGTAGTCAAGGAGCTCGGCAATTTTGGCGCTGTCGAGATTGGGCAGCGCGATCATGCGGCCGCGGCCGTGGCTGATCACTTCGGTGATTTGCGCATCGGTGAGGCGCCGCGTGACGCCGACGAGCGAGGGGAAAGCAGGAGGCGAGCCGGCGCGATCGGCTCCGTGACAGATCGCGCACTGGGACTGGTAGATCTTTGCGCCGGGGCCTGCGTTCGGGTTGTCGGGAGTGAGGCCACCGGTCCAGGCCATTTCGTTGGCATTGACGTAGAGAACGCCAGTGGCCGGATCGACAGCGGGACCACCCCATTCCGCGCCGCCATCGAAGCCTGGAAAGATGATGGTCTGGCGGTCGACGCCGAAGGGGATGAACTGGCCGTCGCTGCGGAAGGTGCGGAACGTCTGAAGAGCCCAGTCGTGGGCTGCGGGCGTGCGGCTGGTGAGCATGTCTTCAGTGAGGCGCTGGCGCGCGAAGGGGGCGGGCGCAACGGGCATAGGCTGCGTGGGCGAGGTCATTTCGCCGGGCACGTCGCTGGGCGGGTAGGCGTGTTCCTCGATTGGGAAGAGCGGCGAGCCGGTGACGCGATCGAAGAGGTAGACAACGCCCTGCTTGGTGGTTTGCGCGACAGCGTCGATGTGCTCGCCCGCGCGGTCGACGGTGACGAGGGCAGGCGGCGAAGGAAAGTCGCGATCCCAAATGTCGTGATGCACGCCCTGGAAATGCCAGAGGCGCTTGCCCGTTGCGGCATCGAGGGCGAGCAGGGTATCGGCGAAGAGGTCGTTGCCGATGCGATCGCCACCGTAAAAATCAAAAACCGCGCTTCCGGTGGGAACGTAGAGGATGCCGCGCTGGGCGTCGAGGGTCATGCCAGCCCAGTTATTCGCGGCGCCGGCGACTTTCCAGGCGTCGGGTGGCCAGGTGTCGTAGCCGAGTTCGCCGGGATGCGGGATGGTGTGGAAGGTCCAGCGCAGAGCGCCGGTGCGGACATCGAAAGCGCGGATGTCGCCAGGAGGAGCGGGATGGGTTTCGGGGTTGCGGCCACCGACGATGATGAGGTCCTTGTAGACAATGCCAGGCGTGGTGAGAGCGACGGATTGCTGTTCGTAATCGCCACGCAAGCCCTTGCGGAGATCTATGCGGCCACCCTCGCCAAAGCCGGGGATGGGCTTACCGGTGGCTGGATCGAGCGCGTAGAGGTAGTTCAGTACTCCTGCAAAGAGGCGGGCACTCTTGCCATCCGTCCAGTACGCAAAGCCTCGGGAAGGCTGGCTATTCTTGACTCCGGAGTCGAAAGTCCAAACCAGTGAGCCAGTGGCGCCATCGAGGGCGATGACTTTCCCGGAGAACGTATAGGCGAAGAGAACGGGTCCGACTGCGAGAGGGTTAGTTTCCAGATTGCCCTTTTCTCCCGTGTCGAACTGCCAGGCGAGCTTGAGCTGGGAGACATTGGTGCGGTTGATGGCCGCGAGTCGGGAATAGTGCTGGCCATCTACATTGCCGTTGTAAGCAGGCCAGTCGATGTCGCGTTGCGCCGGAGCCGAGACTGACCGAGCGGGCCTTTTCGGAATGGGACGGGACGAGTGGGCAAAACCAATCTCCGCGAAGAGAAGCGCCGTGCAGGAAACCACAATGACACGATGACTGACACTCAAGTGCAATTCTCCTCTTGCGAGCCGATGGTATGATTCCGGCCATGTTACCGAAAACCAGGGGCAGCGTCGCTGGGTTTGTACTAACGGCGGCAGTTCTGGCTTGCTGTCCGGCGACGGCTCGAGCGGACGCCGGCATCCCCATGCTGCCGGTGACGTACCAGACCATGCTGTTTTTTCTGCTGCTGGTGATCATCATCGAAGTGATCTACCTGCAGGCTCGTCTGCGGACACGATTGCGCCGGACACTGATCGCGGTGACAACCGTGAATGCCGCAGCGACCGGACTGGGGTTTCCGCTGGCCTGGCTTATCTACAAGATTCTGGACTCGTGGGCCGGTTTTCCTGGCGGCCAGTCCGGCGTATTCAGCGATATGCAGTTTGTTCCGCTGTGGGTGTGCATCAAAATGTTTCCGGATTGGGCGGGGACCCACGGACAGGTGTGGCTGATCATGGCGATGTTCGTGACACTTCTGATTCCCTCTTATCTGCTGACGCGGATTCTCAAGTCGTGGGTGTTTGACTGGTACGATCTGCTGCGCTACGACGGCGACATCAAACCTGCCATCCTGGTGGCGAATCGACTCTCGTATCTCCTGCTGGCGCTGACGGGATGCATGCTGCTGTTTCGNNAACTTCTTGTCGTCGAGGGGAACGTCGTTGTTCCAGGTGGCGCTCACGCAGTAATGGCGGCCGCTCCTCGCGGTGAGCGCAGTGGTCAGGTTGAGGACGCCAGGTTCCGATCCGCCTTTGTAGGCGATTTGCTGCCAATCTTTTTTTATGGCGACGCCGGGGTTGATCTGCATGGCTCCGAGGTCGCGAACGCCATCGATGAGGGTGCAAAGCTCCACAGGTGTGAAGAACCACTCGATGTCGGTAGCGACCGGTTCGCCCGAAGCGAAAATGGCGGCGTCGGGAAGGGGCAGCTGGTCAATTTCGGGCAGCAGAACGCGACGGCCTGCTGGATCGGCAGCGCGATAGCGGGCCAAAAGCGCAGCATTGGCGGGGTCTTTCAGGGTGAAGGCTTCGCGCGTGGATAGGAACGGCCGATTGCGCGGAGCAATCGCCTCGACGTTGTCGCGACCGGCGATGGAAAGCAGAGCGTCGGCTGCGGTGTTGTCGCTGATGGAGATCATCTCGTTGGCGAGTGTAGCGAGGGTGAGTGGAGTCTGATCGGGCCAGGTGCGGATGACGCCGCTGGGCAGAGATTTCCATGCCGGATTCAGAAGCACGACCTGGTCCCAATGATGCTTCTTTGCAGCGATCTCCGCGTTGAGAGCGCTGATGATGGCCAGTTTGAAGGCGGAACCGACGCCGAGAGGCTGATCGGGGTTGAGGGAGGCGCGGGTTGTGCCGCCAGCGACCACGACAAGGGCGACTTTGCCGGGGAGTTGGCTGAAGGGCTTGATGCTGTCTTCGAGGGGCGCGGCGCGGAGCGGCTGCGCGCTGCCGAACCAGAGCATGGTGAACTGGCCTTGCGGGTTGAGAGCGGCTTTGGCGGGAAAGCTGGCGCGTTCGAGGAAGACGGTATAGCCATCAGGTTCTTTTACGATGCGCTGGAACTTTCCGGAATGGCCGGTGTACTGGTCGACGACCTGCTGGATTTGTGCGATGGGAACCTGGGCGAGGAAGGCTGGGTCGAACCACGAAGACTGGAGGGGACCGGGGCCAAGGACGCGTGCGATGGCCTGCTCGGGGGTGAGCGACGAGGGAGCCTGAGCCATGGCCGCGACAGGGGCGAGAAAAAAGACGAGGAATGCGAGGTGGCGCTGGATGGTCATGTCTTTCCAGGCGTGGGGCCGAATCTCGGGCCGGTTACGACGGTTCATGATAACCCGGCATAAACGAGTCTTCGGAGAGCGCCGTTCCCCGATTTGCCGGGCCGTCCCTGTACACTGCGTGACGACGAATCTGTTCCACGAGACTTGGGAGTTGTGACGTGCCCATCAAGACGATTATCGAGCCGTTTCGCATCAAGAGCGTGGAGCCGATTCGCTGGACCACGCGCGCGCAGCGCGAGAAGCTGCTGAAGGCCGCGCACTACAACATGTTTCTGCTGCCGGCGGACGATGTGCTGATCGATCTGCTGACGGATTCGGGAACCGGGGCGATGTCTACGCATCAGTGGGCAGCGATCATGGAGGGCGACGAGAGCTATGCGGGCAGCCGCAGCTTCGTTCGGTTCCGCGACTCGATTCAGGAGATTTTTGGGTACAAGCATGTGATCCCAACGCACCAGGGTCGGGCCGCAGAGCGGATTCTGTTCGGCGTGTTGTGTGGAAAGGGCGATGTGGTGCCCAACAACACGCATTTCGACACGACGCGGGCGAATGTGGAGTTCACCGGAGCGGAGGCTGTGGATCTTCTGACGGTGGAAGGACGGCAGCCAGCTTTGTCGGCGCCTTTCAAGGGAAATATGGATGTGGCGGCACTGGAGGCGCTGATTGCGCAGGTGGGGCGCGAGCGGATTCCATTAGTGATGCTCACGGTTACCAATAACTCAGGCGGCGGCCAGCCGGTTTCGATGGAGAACGTGAAGGCGGTGAGCGCGGTGTGCCGGCGGGCACGGATTCCGCTTTATTTCGACGCTTGCCGTTTCGCCGAGAATGCGTGGTTCATCAAGCTGCGCGAGAAGGGATACGAGCACAAGACGCCGAAAGAGATTGCGCAGGAGATGTTCCGCTACGGAGACGGGTGCACCATGTCCGCGAAAAAGGACGGCATGGCGAATATCGGCGGATTTCTGTGCACGAACGACGATAAGTTGGCGCAGCAGGAGAAGGACCTGTTGATTCTAACGGAGGGTTATCCGACGTACGGCGGGCTGGCGGGGCGTGATCTCGAGGCCATTGCCGTGGGCGTGCAGGAGGCGCTGGAGGAGGATTATCTGCGCTATCGGATCGCGTCGACGGCTTACCTGGGCAATCACATTGCCGCGGCGGGAGTGCCGATTGTGCAGCCGCCAGGTGGGCATGCGATCTATCTCGACGCTCGGGCGTTTCTGCCGCACGTCCCGCCGGAGCAGTTTCCGGGCGTGGCGCTGGCGTGCGAACTGTATCTCGAGGGCGGCGTGCGGTCCGTTGAGATTGGGACGCTGATGTTTGCGGGCTCGGCGCAGATGGATCTGGTGCGGCTGGCGATTCCGCGGAGGGTGTACACGCAGAGCCACATCGATTACCTGGTGGAGGTGATTCTGGAGGTTTTTCGGAAGCGCGAGGGGATTCGGGGGATGCGGCTTACGTACGAGGCGCCGTTCTTGCGGCACTTTACAGCGAAGCTTGAGCCGGTGGAGTGAAGGGCTCGTGGGTCAGGGACGGATCTCTACAGGTGTTCCGACAGACACGTACGTCCAGATTTCGTCGATTTCCGGATTGGTTACGGCGATGCAGCCTGTAGTCCAGTCGATGGCACGGTGGGCGGCGCCCATCCAAGCGTATTGTGTGGGCAGCCCGTGAATCTCGATGTCGCCTCCTGGGCTGACGCCAAGTTTGCGCGCTCGTTCACGATCGGCGGCATTCGGATAGGAAAGATGCAGGGCGCGGTGAAAGAGGCTGCTCGGGTTCTTCGCGTCGACAAAGTAGGTGCCCTCGGGAGTTTTCTTATCTTCGGCCTGAGACTTGGGACCTTTGGGGTCGCCCAAGGCGACTTTGTAGGTCTTGATGGTCTGGCCATTGCTCAACAGGGTGAGGGTGTGGGCGGATTTGAGGACGAGGATGCAATCTGCCCTATGGACGGGGCCGCCTTGCGCGAGCAGGAAAGACGCAAAGGCGAACAGGCACGCGAAAGGTGCGATTACTGTCGATTTCCGCATATCGACCAGATGAGACTGCGCGATGCCGATTTCATATAAAGTATAACGTACTGCGAAGTACTTCCCTCCGATGGCCAGATATACACCTGAAGATAAAAAGCGTCTAACTCCGGAAATTATCGCCGCTTACCACGAGGCCGGGCAAAAGGGTGACGTTGAGGCCTTCAGGCGGCTCCTCGGGCAATACGGCTCTCATCTGAGCAGACAAGAGAAGGACAAGCTAATTGAGGAGTTTAGCCAGCACGCCGCTGTTTTACGCGAGGCGCTGCGTAAGCGGCGGTCTTGATCCTGGCTTTCTTCAGGCCGCTGGTTCGATTTGCGTCCTGGCTTTCTTCTATCTTCTGGATGACGGAATCAACGAAGTTCGTCATCCTTCTGCGAGCTTCTGCTTCGGTGACATGATCAGGCCGCTTGACCCGCGCAACGGGGATTGCCGCTGGCCCCACACCAACTCTGTTTGCCTTCCCGGTCATGGTTGTAGATTACTCACGTTCGCATGGCGGCGCAACGAATAAATAGGCTCCCGGGTATTACCGGTGGTCGCCAGCGGTGCATCGCGCTTGCGGCAAAAAAAGACAGATCCGAGGATCCGCCTTTTTTGGTCTGAGGCGAGGATTACTTTGCGGCGACCGCTTCTTTCTTCGCTCCAGCCTGTTCTTTCAGGGCGGCGGCCTTGTCGGTTGCTTCCCAGGTGAAGTCGGGTTCGTTGGTGCGTCCGAAGTGGCCGTAGGCTGCTGTCTTCCGATAGATGGGACGGCGGAGATTCAGGCTTTCGATGATGCCCTTTGGGGTCAGCGAGAAGTTCTTGCGGACGAGCGCGACGAGCTCCGGTTCAGAGATGGTGCCGGTGCCGAAGGTGTCGACGCGGACGCTGACCGGTTCGGCGACGCCGATGGCATAGGCGAGCTGGACTTCGCAGCGCTCGGCGAGGCCTGCCGCGACGATGTTCTTAGCAATGTAGCGGGCCACATACGCGGCAGAGCGATCGACCTTCGTCGGGTCCTTGCCGGAGAAGGCGCCGCCGCCGTGACGGCCCATGCCGCCGTAGCTGTCGACGATGATCTTGCGGCCGGTGAGGCCGGTGTCGCCCATGGGTCCGCCGATGACGAAGCGGCCGGTGGGATTGATGTGGTACTTGG
>PMAA01000165.1:0-2782 GCA_003152355.1 Acidobacteriota bacterium
GTCCGCTTCTGCACTTCCTGCTTTAGCTTGTCGATTTCCGAGCCCTTCCGGCCGATGATGATTCCCGGCCGCGCCGTATAAATCCGGATGACCAGCTTGTTCGCGGCGCGCTCGATGTCAATTCCGCTCACGCCCGCCGACCGCAGCTTTTCCTTCAGTTGCTTGCGCAGCGCGACGTCTTCGTGCAGCAAGTCCGCATAGTCGCGCTTGGCAAACCAGCGCGATTTCCACGACTTGTTGTAGCCCAGCCGAAATCCGTACGGATGTGTCTTCTGCCCCACTCTCGCCTCCTACTTCTTGCCCTTCTTTTTCGGTTGCGCCGGCCGTTGGCGTTGCGCGAGGGCCTTGCGCGCCTTGCGAATCGTGCCCTTTACGCCCTTCGACGCTTCCGCTTCCGCCGCAGCCGATGCCGCACGCGTCGCGGCGGCCTTGTGATGCTCGGCCACTTCCACGACGATGTGGCTCGTCCGCTTCTGGTAGCGGAACGCCCGGCCCATCGGCGCGGGACGAATTCTTTTCCACCGCGGCCCTTCGTTCACGAAACACTGCGACACGAAAAGCGAATCCACGTCGAGCGTGTCGCCGGCATCCTCGGCCTTGCGCTCGGCGTTTGCGATCGCGCTGCGCAGAACCTTTTCTACTTCCCGCGCCACGCGCTTCTTCGTGAATCGCAGCGTTTGCAGCGCATTTTCCGCGCGGTGTCCCCGGATCAGATCGATCACGAGGCGCGCCTTTTGCGGCGAAACGCGCACGAATCGCGCCTTTGCGATGGCTTCGATTGCTGCCGGTCCCTGATGAATCTCATTCGCCATTTCTTATTTTCCTAACTCTTTGCCGGTGCGGCTCCGCCGCCCGCTGCTGGCGCCGCACCGCCGGATGGGGCGGCGGCTGGAACGCCGGAGGCTGCAGCAGCCTTCTCGAGTGCCGCTTTGACCGCGTGCCCTTTGAATGTGCGCGTTGGCGCGAATTCGCCAAGCTTGTGTCCGACCATCTGCTCGGTGATGTACACCGGGATGAACTTCCTCCCGTTGTGCACCGCGATGGTGTGGCCGACCAGTTCGGGAAGAATCGTCGAGCGCCGCGACCACGTCTTTATGACTTTCTTCTCGTTCCGAGTGTTCAGCCCTTCCACCTTTAAGCGCAGGTGGTCGTCTATAAACGGGCCCTTCTTCAGCGAGCGTGGCATGCCGTCTCCATTACTCTTCGTTACTCGTCGTTATTCTTCCACCCGGCGCAATTTCACCCACTGCGCCCGGCGCATCTTGCGAAATCCGCGGACCGGGCCCGGAACGCGATGCGAAATCGGGCAGAACGGGCAAACAAACCGCGTCCCTTGCGCGTTCGGAATCTTGTCCACAATCACGCTCCAGCCCGCGCGACACAGGCGGAACAGCACCTGCGGCGCCGGCCCAAGCTTCGATGAAATCTTTCCCGCCGGTTTCGCTATCGGTTTTGCCGGCCGATGCTGCGCAACTGCCGCCTTGCGCCCGCTCGCACTTCGGCGTGTCGCTCTACGGCTTATCTTGGTGGCTGTCATCCTTCTCTCGATTCCCCGCCGCGCCGGCATCATTCCCCTGCTTCTGGTGCTGTTGAAACTATGGCTTGCGCCGCTCAACGATCATCTTGCTTCCGCCGCGCTTGCGGCGCGTCTTCGCGCCCAGCGTGGGAAAGCCCCACGGCGTCTGCGGGTGATTGCCCTTCACGCGGCCTTCGCCGCCGCCGTGAGGGTGATCAACCGGGTTCATAGCCACGCCGCGTACAGTCGGGCGAATGCCCAGCCAACGCGACTTTCCAGCCTTGCCGTAGGTGATGTTTTCATGGTCGAGGTTGCCAATCTGCCCAACCGTGGCCATGCAATTCACGTGAAACTTGCGCGTCTCGCCCGAAGGCAGCTTGATCAACGCGATGTCGCCCTCTTTGCTCAGAAGCTGTGCCGCGCCGCCCGCCGAACGCACCACCTGCCCGCCCTTGCCAGGCGAAAGCTCCAGGTTGTGCATCATCGTGCCGGGAGGAATGTTCCGGAGCGGCAACGCATTGCCCGGAAGAATGTCGGCGCCTTCGCCGTTCTGCACCGTCATTCCAACTTCAAGTCCCACTGGATGCAGGATGTAACGCTTCTCGCCA
The DNA here is from genome assembly GCA_003152355.1 of Acidobacteriota bacterium. Lineage (GTDB taxonomy): Bacteria > Acidobacteriota > Terriglobia > Acidiferrales > UBA7541 > Palsa-147. The sequence continues at coordinate 2,125 of PMAA01000165.1, forward strand.
TCCGCGTAGTGCAGCAGCGCAATTCGCGCCGAGCGGTTTGGGTCGTACTCAATCGCCGCAACCTTTGCCGGTACGCCAATTTTGTCGCGGCGGAAATCAATCTTGCGGTACTTCCGCATGTGCCCGCCGCCGCGATGCCAGATGGTGACTTCGCCGTGGTTGTTTCGTCCGCCCGTACGCTTCTGGACTTCGACCAGCGACTTTTCCGGCTCCTGCTTGGTGATGTCGCTTCTGTCCGTGAGCGTCAGGAAGCGCCGCGAAGGCGTGTACGGTTTGAAAGTTTTCAGTGCCATCGTTCCCTCTTGCCTGCTCTTCGATCCCGATGTTTCAGATGCCCGGAGTTTCAGCCGAAAGAATCGCGCATCCGAATTTCAATGATTCGTACGTTCTACGGCGCTCTACAGATTCTCCGCGTACTCGATCATCTTTTCGCCCGGTGCGAGCTTCACGTATGCTTTCTTCCAATCGCGCCGGTAGCCTTCTGCGCGGCCGCGACGCCGAAATTTTCCGTGGAACATCGCCGTGCGCACGGCGGCAACTTTCACCTTGAACACGGTTTGCACGGCTTCCTTGATTTCCGTTTTGGTCGCGTCTGACGCGACTTCAAAAACAACCGTGTGCTGCGTCTCCTTCACCCCGAGACCCTTCTCGGTGATGA
>PMAA01000165.1:2861-4543 GCA_003152355.1 Acidobacteriota bacterium
GGCGGGCGCGGCTTCAATCTGTACCGGTGCGGTTGCCGCGTCACCCGACTTGTTCACGCGCAGCGAGCGGCTCAACTTCTCCGCTGCCGGCCGCGACAATAGCAATCGCTCGTGCCGCAGCAGTTCGTAAGGCTCGAGCGCCGTCGTCGCCACCAGCGTCACGCCGTGAAGATTCCGGCTTGCACGTTCGAGATTGACGTTCTCGCCCGTATCGACGAGCAACATCGTCTGGCTCGCGTCATCCAGCTTCGTCAGTTGTTCGCGGAACAGCTTCGATCGATGTGACTCGAGTGTCCAGCCGTCCACAACCGTCAGCTTCTGGTCGGCCAGTTTTGCCGACAGCGCCGAACGCAGCGCGCCGGCATGCATTTGACGCGGCACCACGTAATCGTAGCTTCGCGGTACCGGCCCGTGGACCGTGCCGCCCTTGCGCCNNCGGCCGGTGCCCTTCTGCCGCCACAGCTTGCGTCCCGCGCCGCTCACTTCGCCCTTCGGTTTCGTCTTGTGCGTGCCCGCGCGCCGCGCGTTCAGATAATGCCGCGCCGTCTCGTGCAGCAAATGCACATTGACCTTCGCGGCAAACACTTCGTCGGAAAGCTCGACTTGTCCGACCGTATCTCCGTCCAGATTTATTACGTCCACGACTGGCATATTCTTCTCGCTATTTTCCGTGCTTCGCTTTGCGAATCACGATGTAGGCGCCGCTTGGTCCCGGCACTGCGCCGCGCACCAGCAACAAATTTTCTTCGGAATCTACTTTCACCACTTTCAAATTCTTCGATGTCTGCCGCGCGTTGCCCATGTGTCCTGGGAAATGCTGTCCCGGCCAAACGCGTGACGGGAACGAGCTGCCGCCGATGCCGCCCGGCGCGCGATGGAACATCGAGCCGTGCGTCGCGTCGCCGCCGCGATAGTGCCAGCGCTTGACGCCGCCCGCGAAGCCTTTGCCCTTGCTCACGCCCGTAACATCAACGTATTCACCCGCGGCAAATGCGTCCACCAGAACGCGATCGCCTGGCTTGGTCTCATCGTTCGAGACTTCCAGCCGAACCTCGCGCACGAATCGCATGGGCGCCACATTTGACTTCTTGAAATGTCCGGTCATGGCCTTCGTCAATCGCTGCGGCTTGATGAATTCCACAAGGCCCAACTGAACGGCATCGTAACCGTCGGTTTCCTTGTTTCGCCGCTGCACCACGACACACGGACCCGCTTGAAGCACCGTGCACGGGACCGACGAACCGTCCTTCTCGAAGTACTGCGTCATTCCCAGTTTGATTCCCAAAATTCCGTTGACTGCCATCGTCGTCGCTCTTCCCCGTTACTTCGTAGTGTGTTCGCGGCCGAAGGCCTTGATCTCGACGTCCACGCCCGGCGGCAGGTCGAGCTTCATCAGCGCGTCCACCGTGTCCGGCGTTGGCTCGAGAATATCGATGAGCCGCTTGTGCGTCCGCATCTCAAACTGCTCGCGCGATTTCTTGTCCACGTGCGGCGATCGCAGCACGGTCCAGCGGTTGATCACTGTTGGCAACGGAATCGGTCCTGCAACATCCGCGCCCGTGCGCTTGGCTGTGTCCACAATTTCCTTGGTGGACTGATCGAGAACGCGGTGATCATAAGCCTTCAGGCGAATCCGAATTTTTTCTCCGTTGGCCATGGCTACTCGACGATCTCAGTTACAG